>JBDSXV010000032.1:0-12933 GCA_039926025.1 Dokdonella sp. | reverse complement strand
CACCACATACCGAGGATTGACCGATGGATGACAACAAGCGCAAGGCGCTCGCCTCTGCACTGAGCCAGATCGAAAAGCAGTTCGGCAAGGGCGCCGTGATGCGCATGGGCGATCGCGTCAACGAAGTAATCGAGGTCGTTTCGACCGGCTCGCTCGGTCTCGATGTGGCGCTCGGCGTCGGCGGCCTGCCGCGCGGTCGCGTGGTCGAGATCTACGGGCCGGAATCTTCTGGAAAAACAACGCTCACGCTGCAGGTCATCGCAAGCTGCCAACGCAACGGCGGCACCGCCGCATTCATCGATGCCGAGCATGCGCTCGATCCGACGTATGCCGAAAAGCTCGGCGTGAATGTGGATGACCTGCTGGTATCGCAGCCGGATACTGGCGAACAGGCGCTGGAAATCGCCGACATGCTGGTGCGCTCCGCGTCGGTCGACGTCGTGGTGATCGACTCGGTGGCCGCGCTGACGCCGAAGGCTGAAATCGAAGGCGAGATGGGCGATTCGCATGTAGGTCTGCAGGCGCGACTGATGAGCCAAGCGCTGCGAAAACTGACTGCAAACATCAAGAAATCAGGTACTTTGGTCATCTTCATCAACCAGATTCGCATGAAGATCGGCGTGATGTTCGGCAGCCCGGAAACGACGACTGGCGGCAACGCATTGAAGTTCTATGCGTCAGTACGCCTCGACATCCGCCGCATCGGTGCGATCAAGCGGGGCGAGGAAGTGATTGGTTCGGAAACGCGCGTCAAGGTCGTCAAGAACAAGGTCGCGCCGCCGTTCCGCCAAGCCGAATTCGAGATCCTCTACGGCGAAGGCACATCGCGCGAAGGCGAGCTGATCGAAATGGGCGTTGCCCACAATTTTGTCGAGAAGTCGGGTGCCTGGTACAGCTACAACGGCGACCGCATCGGTCAGGGCAAGGACAATGTGCGCCTGTACATGAAGGAGCATCCTGAAATCTCCGCGGCGATCGATGCGCAGCTGCGCGCGAAGCTGCTGGTGCAGGGCGGAAACTCGCCGCTGCCAGCGGTCGAGATGGAAGAGGCGTAAGGATTGCCGAGCAAGTCGAAGGACGACACCCGTAGCGTCTACGACAAGGCGCTCGGGTTGCTCGCGCGGCGCGAGCATTCCACGCGTGAACTGAAAACCAAGCTCGCGCTGCGCGGTCACGACAATGTCGAATCGGTCGAAGCGATCGACCGGCTGAAGGATCAGCAATACCAAAGCGATGATCGCTTTGCGGCGAGCCTTGCACGCAGGCGCGGGGCGCAGGGTTACGGCCCGCGCCGCATCGGCGCAGAGCTCAGGTCGCACGGGCTCAACGACGCGGCGATTCGCGTGGTGCTGGCCGAAGTGGACCTCGATTGGACCGCGATTGCTTCTGCGCAATCGCGCAAGCGCTTCGGTGGCGGCGCGCCGGCTGATCCGGCTGAGCGTGCCAAACGCGCCGATGTTCTCTTGCGTCGCGGCTTCGATCCGGCGACAGTACGCGCCGTCACGCGCGCCGAAGTGGACGATCCGGGTCAGAATTTCGATTGAGAAAGCTGTCTCGGGCCAATTTCGACGTGCCCGAAGTCCGGCTTTCCACGCGATGTCCTGCCCATGAAAACCTCACAAATCCGCGCCGCCTTCCTGGAGTTCTTCCACTCCAAGGGCCACACGATCGTGCCGTCGAGCTCGCTCGTTCCTTCGAACGATCCGACCCTGCTGTTCACCAATTCCGGCATGGTGCAGTTCAAGAACGTGTTTCTCGGCAGCGAGAAGCTCAAATTCGTGCGCGCCGCGGATGTACAGCGCTGCCTGCGCGCAGGCGGCAAGCACAACGATCTCGACTCGGTAGGCTACACCGCGCGCCATCACACGTTCTTCGAGATGCTCGGCAACTGGTCGTTCGGCGACTACTTCAAGCGCGAGGCGATCGAGTGGGCGTGGGAGTTCCTGACTGGTGTCCTGAAGCTGGACAAATCGCGCCTGTGGGTCACCGTCTATCACACCGACGAAGAAGCCTTCGGCATCTGGAGCAAGGAAATCGGCGTACCGACCGAGCGTATCGTGCGCATCGGCGACAACAAGGGCGCGCCGTACGCGTCGGACAACTTCTGGCAGATGGCGGACACGGGTCCCTGTGGACCCTGCACCGAGATTTTCTACGACCACGGCGCGGACATCGCTGGCGGTCCGCCGGGTTCGCCCGATGAAGACGGCGACCGTTACATCGAAATCTGGAATCTGGTTTTCATGCAGTTCGACCGCGCCGCCGATGGCACGCTGTCGAAACTGCCGGCACCGTGCGTCGATACAGGCATGGGCCTCGAGCGCCTCGCGGCCGTGCTGCAGCACGTGCATTCCAACTACGAAATCGATCTGTTCCAGCATCTGATCAAATTGGCCGCGCATCTCACCCACACGTCGGATCTGGAAAACAAATCGCTGCGCGTGATTGCCGATCACATTCGTGCGTGCTCGTTCCTGATCGTCGATGGCGTGATGCCGTCGAACGAAGGGCGCGGCTATGTGTTGCGCCGGATCATCCGTCGCGCGTTGCGTCATGGCTACATGCTGGGGCAGAAGCAACCGTTCTTCCACGCGATGGTCGGTGCGCTGGTCGAGGTGATGGGCGACGCATATCCCGAACTGACGGCCAAGCGCGAGCTGGTCGAGCGCGCTCTGAAGGCCGAGGAAGAGCGCTTCGGTGAGACGCTGGAACAGGGCATGAAAGTGTTTGAGGAAGTCGCCAAGAGTTCAGCCAAGACGATTCCGGGCGAGGCTGCGTTCAAGCTGTATGACACGTATGGATTCCCTGTCGATCTCACTGCCGACATAGCGCGCGAACGCGACCTTACGGTCGACATGGCGGGTTTCGACGCAGCGATGCAGCAGCAGCGTGAACGCGCCCGCTCTGCCAGCCAGTTCGACAGCAGGACGACGTTGCCAGCGGAAGTCGCGAGCGCCCTCGCTCCTACAAAGTTTCTTGGCTACAACGCATTGGCGACTGACGGGGCAACCGTGCTGGCGATCGTGCGCGACGGTCGCGCATTCGAGATGCTCGACGAGGGCGAAGAGGCGGTCGTTATCCTCGATCGCACGCCGTTCTACGCCGAATCGGGCGGCCAGGTCGGAGACGTGGGCGAGTTGGAGAATTCCGTCGGCCGTTTCGAGGTCAGCGACACGATCAAGCTCGGGGGCGTATTCCATGCGCATGTCGGTCGGTGGTATGGCGCTGCGTTGCGCACAGGCGCGAGCGTACACGCGCACGTCGATGCCACGCGCCGCCAGTCGACGGTCCTGAATCATTCAGCGACGCATCTGCTGCATGCCGCGCTGCGCAAGGTACTCGGCACGCACGTACAACAGAAAGGCTCGCTGGTTGCCCCCGATCGGCTGCGTTTCGACTTCTCGCATTTCCAGCCGATTGGCAACGATGAGCTCGGCCGCATAGAGGACATGGTAAACGCCGAGATCCGTCGCAACAGCGAAGCGGAAATGCGCGAGATGGCGTATCCGGATGCACTGGAATTGGGTGCGCTCGCCTTGTTCGGCGAAAAATACGGCGATGAAGTGCGTGTTTTGCGAATGGGTGATTTTTCAACCGAACTCTGCGGTGGCACGCATGTCGGCCGCACCGGTGACATCGGTTTGTTCAAGATTGTTGGCGAGAGCGGCGTCGCTGCCGGCGTACGCCGCATCGAGGCGGTATCGGGCGCCGCTGCGATTGCGTTCGTCAACGCCGAGGAGGCACGCCTGGACCTGATCGGCGACTTGCTCTCTGCGCATGGCGACGAAGTCGTCGACAAACTGCGCCAGCTGTTCGATCGCCAGAAGAAGATCGAGCGCGAACTTGAATCCTACAAGGCGAAAGCGGCAAGCTCGGCGACGCATGACCTGGCCGGGTCGGCGCACAAGATTGGAAACATCAGTGTCGTCGCGGCACGTGTCGAAGGTCTCGACGCGAAGGCGTTGCGCGACGGCGTCGATTCACTGAAGCAGAAGCTCGTCGATTGCGTGATTCTGCTGGCCTCAGGTTCGGACGGAAAGGTCGCGCTTGTCGGTGGCGTCCATGGCGCAGCACTTGGCAAGGTCAAGGCCGGAGAGGTCGTTGCGCACATCGCGGCCTTGATTGGCGGCAAAGGCGGCGGTCGCCCCGACATGGCCCAGGGCGGTGGCGACGATTCGCCAGCTCTGGATCAGGCGCTCGGTGCATTGCCGGAATGGATTGCTGCGCGGCTTGCGTGAATGTAAAGAAATTGCGAAGGCGAGTAGGTACTTTCGTTCATTGCACGCATCGGATGCGTTGGTTAGTATCGGGTCGCCCTGAAAACGCTGCCACCGCCGCTCGCAACGCGTGGTGCAACAAGAACGGCGGGTCGGGCTGAGGGGAAAGGGCTGCGAGGGAGGTTGCCGCCTGGTTCCCGGTATGGTGTTGGCGCGACAGAGCGAAATGAGAACAAGCGCAGTCACCATTCATCGGACCGATAAATCGTGTTAAGGAGAGCACCACATGCTTATTTTGACTCGCCGGGTAGGCGAGACACTGATGATCGGCGACGAGGTGACCGTCACCGTTCTCGGCGTCAAGGGAAACCAGGTCCGCATTGGCATCAATGCTCCGAAGGACGTGGCCGTGCATAGAGAGGAAATCTACCAGCGCATCAAGCGCGAGCTGGCGCCTGGCGATGCGTCAGCAGAGGATTCCGGCGGAGGCACCGAAAGTTGAGCTTTACCGGAGCGGCTACACTCGCTATTCTCCGCGCCCCGAACCTGCGCGGCGAACTTGAGCTGGTGCTGCTTCGGTAGCGTGAAAAGTGTGAACCCGGAGAGATGGCCGAGTGGTCGAAGGCGCGCCCCTGCTAAGGGTGTATAGGGTCAAAAGCTCTATCGAGGGTTCGAATCCCTCTCTCTCCGCCAGATACTCAAAAGCCCTGATTTTTCAGGGCTTTTTTGTGGGCTGAGAAATCGCGCTTGGTCAACTCGGTTGGTCAATCCAGCCGCCATGCGCCTTGCTCATCATCTGTTGCGCCACGCCTCGGGCGTGTATCACTTTCGCCTCATCGTTCCTGCTGACCTACGCGCCTCCGTCGGATTGCGTGTCATCAAACGCAGTCTGCGCACGGCAGACCCGGTGGTTGCTCGTGCCTATGCCTACGCGCTGGGTGCGCGATATGCTGGCGCATTCGCCGCATTCAGGGATGAAGCCATGCCTAAGCCGCCGCCGCTCGCCGACATCCTGCGCTCGTTGGAACGCGGCGACGTCAGGACCTATACCCTGCGTACGCCGAGCGGCATGCATATCCGCGCCGACGGTCCGGAAGACCACGCGCGAGCACTGGAAGCCATTGGGCGATTGGCGGCATTGCCGTTGACTACGACCGCCGCCGCCGTCCCTGCGGCGGTGGTCCAGACCAGTGGCATATCTGCAGGCGAAGCCGCACGGAAATACCTTGCCACGCTCGACGCTGCGACCATCCCGGCCAAGACCCGCAGCCAGAAGCGTGCGGCGGTCAACGGATTTTGCGTGTGGAAAGGCGAGAAGACCCCGCTCGATAAGGTGTCGCGCACGGATGTGAGCGAGTGGATACAGAGCCTCCGCAATGCCGGTATTGCGACCCCAACCCTGGCGAACAAGCAGAGCTATTTGACGGCGTTTTTTGAGTGGTCGCAGAACGCCGGGCACTACGCGCCCGGCGACAACCCCGCAACCGGACACGTCAAGCAGACCACGCGGGAAAAACGGCTCCGGCGCAAAGGCGGGTTTCGGCCTTTTACGACTGCCGACATCCATGCGCTTTACTCACCCGAGGCGTTGGGCGCGCTCAACGAGCAAACCCGCTGGGGCGCGGTCATCGGCCTCTACACCGGCGCGCGGGTGAGCGAGGTCGGACAAATCGCCCTCGCGGATTTTTTCACCAATGATGAGGGTATCTGGTGCGTGCGGATTACGGATGAAGGCGATGGCCAAAGCCTCAAGAACGATGCCAGCAACCGGACCGTTCCCATCCATCCTCACCTGTTGGCGTTGGGCCTGCGTGAGCGCGTGGCCCGGCTGAGTTTGTTGGGAGAAAAGCAGCTATTCCCGCGCGCCAAAGCCGGCAGCGTGAACGGGATGGGGAACTGGCTCTCCAAGGCGTACGGCCGCCATCTGGACGCTTGCGGCGTGAAACCGAACGGACCGGGCAAGATTGGCTTTCATAGTCTGCGCAAGACCGCCATCAAGGCCATGAAAGACGTGGGCGTTTCCTCCGAAGCGCGCGCGCAGTATGTCGGGCACGAACTTGATGACGAGCACCACGGCGCCTACGGCAGCGAGTTCACGACCCGCGCGTTGCTGGAAGGCATCGATACCGGTCCATGCATGACGGCGGGCATCGGTTCGTTGTCGTTCGGGTTGGACGTGGAGGCGTTGAAGCGGGTGTTGTAGTGAGCGCACGGACGTGATGGCTCGCTGCGCTGGTGTTGGGCTCCGGGCTTGCGCAGGTTCGAAAATCCCTTACCTTTGAATTAGGACAGGGGGGCGCTCGCCATATTGTTGGTACGAAGTGTCCAACAATATGGCCATTGATGAGGTTGGGTGAGCGAAGCGAGCCCGACCGAAGCAATGGGCGCCCGTCCCCTGAAGCGTAAGCCGAAGGGGTGAGCAAAGCGAAAGGGCTGGCGTTGGAGCGAAGCTACGACGCCAGCGAGCACGGCGGGAGCCGGGCGAGTGATGAGCAGGGCGGGAGCCCTGCGAATGCGGAGCGATGGTGAAGACAGTGCGCAAGGCGACGACGAAGCAAAGCGAGGCAGGCACCTTGCCGGGCTGGCTTCGCCTTCGCTACGCACGCGACATGGACGAAGCGGGAGCCAGCATTGACCGACAGGCAGCGGCAGAAGGCAGGCCAGTAGGCTTGATTGCTGACCGACGAATCAAAGCCATGCTGAGCGAAGCCGGGGACAGGTCGCCGAGCGAAGGAACCAAGGTCGCCTATCGTCGCGACTACGCACTTATGCTGGCTGGGCGTACTACACCATCTGAGAAAGCGACGACCTTTCAACACTACAACCGGCTCCGCTCCGCGTGGCGGTTCTGCGAGGGAGAGCTTATCGCGGCGCTTCGATTGGAAGCCGAGAGAGCGCGAAAAGCCGGCGACCACGAGCAAATGATGAAGACAACCCGGCTTGCGTTTGCCCGGGCAGTCATCTACGAGCGGATGTTTCTCGATGCCGACCGGCCGACCTGGGGCGAAAAAGCAAAAGCGATAAGAGCCACAGGAAAAATCATCCACAGCAAGAGCAAACGCGGCGCCGGCCGAAGAGCCCCGAGCCCTGACGAACTTCTGGTGGCGCTCGGCAATCAGCGGCGTCGCGCGGGTCGTGTTGACGTTCTGGCTGCGGCGCTCGCGGTGTTCGGCTGTCGACCAGCCGAGTTCAAGACGGGCGTCCTGTTGTCGGTGGATGGGAAGGGCGTCGCGGCCACCATCCGGGGGGCGAAGGTCGACGAAACGCGCGGGCAACCTTCGCGGTGGCTGGTCGTTGATCCAACCAAGACGGGTGCTTCGGGCTTGGCGGTCGACATCCTTCGAGAGGAAGCGACCAGCGGGCGAGCGGTCGTCAAGGCGAACGATGCGGACCTTCGAGCGCTGCGCAGAGCGTTGGCAGCGATACAGCCCGGCCTGTCCCCGTACGCCTATCGGCACGCTCGGGCGAGTGATGCCAAGGCAGCGGGGGATGCGAGTTCCGTGGCCGCCTGGCTTGGTCATCGAAGCGACAAGACGCAGAAGCAATACGGCCACCGGCAGTCTGGCCGGGGCACGGTCAAGATAAGGGCCGCACACGCCAGCCAGCCGGTTCGGACCGTGAAGCGGCTGCCCATTGTGCGCCGCGAAAGTTCACTGGCGGTAGCAGCGCGAGCACTCAACACGCCGCTTCCGCAACTAAGGACGACGCCGAAACCTCGTTGGCGGCGCTAGCTCAACTGACCTGACGCGGTTAGATGCGGCGCCTCCTCGTGGACGGCCTGTAAGCCGCACCGCCTCGCGAACCTTCGCCGGTTTCGCCGTCCTCTGCTTGCCCGGCGAGCCGCTCTCGGCGCGCTCGTATCCGGTCGGCGACTGTTTCCAACTTCGGGGGCGTCTGTGTGCGCTCCAGTGCATCCGCTGCCGCTCGCAGGTCTTCGATTATTTTTGCCAGTTTGGTTGCCATTTTGGTCATCTCCGACGGTGGGAGTACTCTTGATACAAGAAACTTCGGCGCTGGCAAGCCGTTGAAGGGGTTTCGCAGGCACAACGACGAGAATGGCATCATCTTTGCTGCCCCAGATACTTCGTTGGAACTAAGCCATTTCTGTGAAATAGGGGGAAGGTCGATGTCTAAGACAAGCGAGTGGGTCGGACGTAACCTGAGCCTTGGTGGCTTGGTTCGGCATACGGGTAAAGCGGTTGGCGTTGCCGCGCGAGTGACCATTAACGGCGCAGGTGCTGCGGCGGGCTATTGCGTCAAGGAGCCGGAGACGCGCGCAAAGATTAGGAATGCGTGCGCAGCGACTGGCGACACTGTGGACAACGCTTTTAGCAAGGGCGCCGCAGCCGTAGGCAATGGCGTCAATACCGGGATACAAGCGGCGAGCCGGGGGGCAGGCAAAGGCGGTGCTTTCATCGCCGAGCGGTGTGGCGCTTCTCCGGAAAATGTCGCGTTGACTGAGAACGTGTGTAGGGTTGCTGGCGCACTTGTTGTTGGGGCGGTCGCTGGTATGGGCGTCGCTGATGGATTGGTCGCTCTGGGCGCTGTTGCTGGAACAGCCGGCGCGGCGGCAGCCACTAGCGGTCTTGCTGCTGTAGGGGGCGGAAGCATGGCGGTAGGTCAAGTTGTAGTTCAAGGTATCGCGGCCGCAGGTGCGGCTACCGGTGCGGCAAGTCTCGCCGACGCATGACCTACTGACCTCGAAGGGGAAAAGGACTGGCCCAAGTGCTAAAGCGGGAAACCTATTCAAGGTTTCAAGACGCTGCGCGCCGGGCGCAGGAGGTTGCCGTTCAGTCGGGTGCGTCGGTATCGGTAGAGCGAGCATCCAACGGATGGGCCGTGATGGTTCCGGCGGTTTCCGGTTCGAACCGTCGAGAGGACGACGACAGCAACGACCATGAAATGGATGCCTATTTGTCAGAAGTCCAGAACGAAATCTGGGAAGAAATATCATCCGACACTGATGACTGGCATCGCTCGGAAGAGGATGGTTGGTACTACGAGGACTAGAATTTTTCGGGCGTCAATCGCCGTACGTTGAGGGCAAACAACATGATGCTTGTCTCTACGCTTGTACCTGCGCTGCTGGTCGTCGGCGCGATGTACTTTGTCCTTATCAAAATCATTCCTTGGGCGATGCTGTCGTATCTGCTGATGGCAGCCGTCGGTGTGCTGTGTTTGCTTGCTGGCTCGGTCCACATGACCTACGTGGGGATAGAGGTGGCAGTAATAGGCATGCTCTTGGTCTGGTGCCACTACCGCTGGTGGCGCCGGCCTCGCGCGGGGAAAGCGCCCGGCAATAATGCGGTTTGACGGCCCCGTTCTTCGGCGCCCCGTGGTAGGCTGGCGATTGGTCAACTTCCGAGGTCAATCCCGCCGGGAAGGCCAGCGCCAGCAGGGCTAGAGGCTGTGCGGAGATTGGGCAAATCGAACGGTTTCCCTCTCTCTCCGCCAGATACGAAATACGCCCCCTCGTGGGGCGTTTTTCGTATCTGGCGGAGAGAGAGGGTGCAGGAGAACCCTCTCGGGTTCGACAAATTCGTCTGGAACGAATTTGGACGGCCGCAGGGCCGGCCCTGAAGCGCGCAAGCGCGGAAGGGTGAGCCCCATGGATGGGACGAACAATCCCCGGCGTGCAGGTCGAACGCCAAAGGCAAAAAACAGACCCCTCGTGGGGCGTTTTTCGTATCTGGCGGAGAGAGAGGGTGGAGAGCCGGCGACTTCGTAGAAGGCGCCGGTTGACTCAGGGCGTCCCGCCCTTCGCCCTTCGGGCCAGCGGCGTCGCCGCTGTTCGCTACGGCATCCATGCCTTCGCAGTGACAAATTCGTCTGGAACCAATTTGGACGGCCGCAGGGCCGGCCCCGCAGCGCGTGGCGCGGAGGGGTGAGCCCCATGGATGGGGCGAACAATCCCGGCGTGCAGGTCGAACGCCAAACACGAAAAGTTCTTGGGCAACATGGAAAAACGATTCACCGTTGCGCCTTCGTCTGGCGAGACCGGCGCGAAATTTTTGCCGATACGACAAAAAAAGATTGACGTGCAGCACCTCGATCAGAATAATCGCGCGCCTTCCGTCACGGATTACGCGCCGACTTACGCAGTGATATACTGCTCGGCCGCATCCAGGGCGGGACAGGTTGCAAACCGCGCGCCCGTAGCTCAGCTGGATAGAGTACCAGGCTACGAACTTGGTGGTCGGGAGTTCGAATCTCTCCGGGCGCGCCATCTATCAGCAAAAAGGCCAGTGAGCAAAAACTCACTGGCCTTTTTGTTTGTGCGCATCGTGCGTCTACGCATCAGTTCGATTTTTCGGTGCGGCGGCCTTTTCACTACGCGCCAGCGCTGCGCGCACGATCCGCGCGAGGACGCGTTCGCGCAACGAGCATGGATGAGCAAGTCCCAGCCGCTGCAGGCAGGTTGCAGCGTCGTCGGGAGAACCGCCGGCAACCCATGCGCCCAGCAAGTCGGGCAAATACCGCAGCTTGCCAACCCGTTGCTTCAGCCACAGCAGCGCGGGCAACAAGCGTAGTTCCGTCGCATTGAAGTCGCTGCCGAAAGGGAACGTTGGCAGCAAGCCGCGCTGCGCGAAGGGCGCGAGTCTGGCAGCAAGCGCTGCCGGCGTATTGTTTCGCCACTCCGTCGGCATCCGGAAATCGCCTGGCAGTTTGCCGGCGCGAATCGCTTCCGTGACCAGTGCGTCGACAAAACGCGCATCGCAGATCGCGAGCATCGCGCGCACACAGTTTTCGTCGGACTGGCCGCGCAGGTCGGCCACTCCGTATTCGGTGATGTAGATATCGCGCAGGTGGCGCGGAATCGTCGTGTGACCGTAGTTCCAGCGAATGTTCGACTCGACCTTGCCGTGGTTCTCGCGTGTTGCTCTCAGTGACAATACCGAACGGCCGCCGTCGATCGCGTGAGCCATTGCGACGAAGTTGTACTGACCACCGACGCCACTGACGACGCGTCCATCGTCGAGTGCGTCGGACGCAGCGGCGCCGAGTGCGGTTGCAATCATGCACGTGTTGAAGAAACGGGCGTCGCGCCGTTGCAGTGCATCCAGTTCTTCGCGGCCGCCGTAAAGCTGGTTCACGTCCGAAACGCGGCTCATCAGCAAGCCACTGTAGTCCTCGCCCTGGAGCTCGCGCAGCCATGCGTAGAACTCCTTGGAGCCAAGGAAGAACGCGCCCTTGAGATAGTGGCCCCCGCGCATGCGCGCTGGATCGACTGCCTCACCTGAATTCAGCGCACGTTGAACGTCGACGTCGTCGTACACCTTCCGGGTCAGGATGCCGGCGAGGCGCAGATGCATGAAGCCGTCCATGATCATCTCGCTGGCCCCGTAAAGGCCGCGCCGGAACGAATCAAGTCCGCCGCAGCGCTGGACCAGTGGGTCCGTCTTCGCATCAATTCCGCGCAGCGCAAGCAAGGCCTCCTGATACTCCGGGTTGCGTCGATGGCGCAGGAGCAACGCGTGCACGATCGCATCCGACAATGCGCCAATACCTATCTGCAACGTACCGCCATCGCGCACGAGCGTGCTCGCGTGCAGTCCGATTGCGTATTCGCTGATGTCGACCGCGTTGCGGGGCAATGCGAACAGCGGCTGCTTGTGAGTGCCTTCATCGATGATGCTATCAAAAAAGGCAGCGTCGACGTCTGCATCGCCGCCAAGGAAGGGCAGGTCGGGGTGCACCATCGCAATCAACAAGGGCCTTGGCTTCCCGCGCGCAGCGAGCGCGTCGAGGAGATCGAGAGTCACATCCGGATTGCATGAGAGGCTGTAGCGTGCGGCGCCGCCGCTTCCGCCGCGCCGCGCTACCAGGTGGACGATCGCATGCAGGATTTCACCGTCAGCCAGATCGCGTGAGACCTGGGTGTAGTTGATGCTCGCGTAGTCGCGTTGCGCACGCGCAGAGCGCAACATGGCGCCAGACTGGAAATAGAATTCCTGCACCCGGATGTTTTCGGGCAGGCAATCTGCTTTCAGGTCGACGACGTAGTCGAGGCGCGGATAGTCCGCGCCGAACTGGCGTGCCAGAAAGGGGGCCAGAAAGCGCTGTTCAAGATCGTTGCCGGCGCTGGGAGTGTCGAGCGACAGCGCCGTATAGATCGTCAGGTGACGAGACGGATCCGCCTTGATGCGGCGATACAGCGCGTTCAGCAGATGGTTGGGCTTGCCAAGGCCGAGCGGCGCTGCGATCGCGACGTGGTTGCCGCCACGCCGCAGGATGCTTTCCACGGCATCTTCCAGCCATGCGATGGGTGATGGGTCATTCGCATTCATGAATTGCTCCTGCCAGACGACCATTCGCCAGATCATCGCCCGTCGATGCGTCCCAACGTGAATTCGAAGCGCCGATCACGCAATTATTCGCTGTTTGTGCGCTCAACGGATTGACGTGGCGCGCTGTGCTTCGTAGTATCGCCGACCCTTTCCGGACGGTTGCAAGATCGTTCGGAAGTCACAGTGATTGCGACGGGGTATAGCGCAGTCTGGTAGCGCGCCTGCTTTGGGAGCAGGATGTCGGGGGTTCGAATCCCTCTACCCCGACCATTCCGGCTTGCACGCAAGTGCAGCAGGCGTGGGCGGTTCGTGTTCCCGCTTGCAGTTTCCGTGACCATGCGGCTGACGATGCGCCCGTAGCTCAACCGGATAGAGCATCGGCCTTCTAAGCCGACGGTTGCAGGTTCGAGTCCTGTCGGGCGTGCCAG
>JBDSXV010000031.1:0-26493 GCA_039926025.1 Dokdonella sp. | reverse complement strand
GCTCGATTCCTGGGAGAACGTGAGACATGGCAACGCCGGCAATGGGCGGCGCACCGCGACAGGGCATCCTCTCGCTTGCGATCAAGGACAAGGGCGCGCTGTTCAACGCGTACATGCCATTCGTGCGCGGCGGCGGGCTGTTCGTGCCGACGGCCAAGCGCTACAGCCTCGGCGACGAGGTATTTATCCTGTTGTCGCTGATGGAAGACAAGGACCGCCTCCCGGTCGCGGGCAAGGTGATCTGGATCACGCCGGCCGGTGCGCAAGGCAATCGCATGGCCGGCATCGGCGTGCAGTTCAACGAGTCGCCCGATGGTGAAGCGGCACGCACCAAGATCGAATCGATCCTCGCCGGCATCATGACCCAGGAACGCCCGACGCATACCATGTAGGTGCCAGCGATGCGCGTGCTCGTACTCGGTGCGGGTGGAATCGGCGGCTACTTTGGTGCGCGGCTGATCGAACGTGGCCACGAGGTCACGTTCCTTGTTCGACCGGCGCGCGCGGCGATCCTGGCGCGTAACGGACTGCGTGTGCATAGCGCGCGTGGCGATTTTTCGCGTCCAGTCGATGCGGCTATGGTCGTCGGTCCGCATGTCCCCTATGAGCTCGTGCTTGTCTCGTGCAAGGCTTACGACCTCGATTCGGCCATCTCATCGATCTCACCGGCGGTCACCGCGGAAACGCGCGTATTGCCGCTGCTCAACGGTCTTCGCCATCTCGATGGACTCGACGCCGCATTCGGTGCCTCTCATGTCATCGGCGGGCTGTGTCATATCTCGGTGACGCTGGAAGACGATGGAGCGATCCGCCAGTTCGGTGCGCTGGAGCGCCTGACGTTCGGCACACGCGATACCGCGCCAGTACCGGCTGCTATCCGCAGTGGGTTGCTGGGTTTGGGCGAGCACGTCGTCGAAAGCCCGACCATCATGACCACGATGTGGGAGAAGTTTGCTTTCATCGCGACACTCGCCGGTATGACCTGCGTCATGCGCGGTAGCGTCGGCGAGATCGTCGCCACGCCCGAAGGCGCTGATCTTGCGCGCGCCTTTTACGCCGAGTGCTCGGAGATTGCGCGTCGCAGCGGGCATGCGCTGTCCGCCGAGGCCATGGTCGATGCGGCTCGCATCCTGACGACGTCTGGCTCGCCCTTGAAAGCGTCGATGCTGCGTGATCTGGAGCGCGGCGCATGCACCGAGTGCGAACATATCCTGGGCGACCTGCGTGCCCGCGCATGTGGACACGCATTCGATACGCCCTTGCCGGCAGGCGCTCTCACGCACCTGCGTGTGTACGAGAATGCGCGATTGACCGTCGGCGTCAGCGGCTAACGATTTTGTCTCGACGCGTCCAGCGTCGAGGTCCCGGTCACCAGCATTGCGGTTCAAAACCGTTCGCAAAAACGCGGCCGATTCCGCCGACGCACTCGGAGAATTCGGAGGTGTCGCCGTCAGGGTCCGTCGCCGTCAGCGTAATCGCCGTTTCACCGGCGGGAACACCGCCGAACAACTCCGGACCAAAGCTTGCGTTGCCGGTTGCGTCCGTCGTCACCATGGTTGAGCCAACGAAAGTTTGCCCCTCGCCGAACCCGGAGCGATTGCAATCGATGCCCGCAAAGACCTCGATCATGAAAGAGGTATTCGGCGTGCTGTCGAGCGTGCCGGAGACCGTCGCGCTGCCGGCATTGACCACGGCTGCCGTGATCACCGGATAGTTCTGCAGGTTGTTTGCGCCGCTGTCGGCATCGCCTGGATCGTTTGTCGTCGGTCCGATGCCGGGCGCAAGACTGATGCCAAGTCCGCCATTGGAATGGATCGAATTGCCGAGTATCGGCCACTGCATGGCGGGTTGGTTGAACGAGATGCCGTTTCCGCAACTGAACGCAATTGTATTGCCTTCGCCTGGGTTGATGCCGCCAATGCTGCTTCCGGTCGACGCGCCGCCGGTCAACTGGATCCCATGGACCGCGTTGATGACCGGGAGGGTTCCGCTCGGATCGGTGCCGATCTTGTTGCCCTGAACCGTGGTTGCCGACCCAAGCCCGATTTGTATGCCGAATACATTGCCCGAGATCACGTTGCCTTCTCCCGGAGCAGGACCGCCCACGGTGGTATTGGAAACGTCGCCCAGGTTGATACCAATGTTGCTTCCCATGCGCGAGGTGCCCAAGGCGTCAGTACCGATCAGGTTTCCCTTGATCACATTGCCGTCGCAGTTACCGTTGATATTGATGCCGCTTGCTGAGGCCCCGGCGATGACATTGCCTTCACCAGCTATCGAACCGCCGATCAGGTTGTTGTTCGATCCCTGCGTCAGCTCGATTGAATTGCCCGGCGATCCCAGCGCGGCACTGCCATCGGGTCGAATGCCGATGTAGTTGCCCTGGATGGAACTGCCGGTGCAGTTGTTGAGGAAGATCTCGTCCGATCCGCCTGTCGCAATCACGTTGCGGGCAGCCGGCGTCGAACCGCCGATCTTCCAGCCCGAGCTGGAGATGCAATAGATCGCATTCTGGTTGCCCGGGTTGGGGTCTGTCCCGATGAAGTTGCCGGCTATTGCTATGTCGTGGGCACCGTCGCCGAAGCTGGTACTGATGCTGAACGCGGAGCCGGCGGTGAGGTTCTGCATCGACAATCCTCGGAACGTGCTGCCGCCGGCGTCGCCGCCGCCGAAAACACCTCCGTGCAGGCCAAACAGAGTTCCGCTCACATGACTTGCATCCAGCACGATCAGGATAGCTGCGTTGTCGCCTAGCGCCAGGGTATTGGGGCTGGCGCCCGGTTGCGTGTAACCATCGATCGTGACGATCTCCAGGATCTCCGGCAGATTGCTTGTCGGCGCAATCGTATGGGCTCCGGTGCCCGGGATGTTGAACGCGATCGTGTCGACAATCGGCGCGGCCTGGCCGGCGGCACATTCGTTGGGCATGGCACCCGATGCGATATTGCCGTTCGCCGCATTCATCGCCTCCCGCAGCGTGCATTGCCCGTCATTGGCGATGACATCCGTGATGCTGTTGACGGTGATGGTTGTTGCGGCAGCGAATGGGCTGGTCAGCATCAGGTTCAGACCCATGGCTGCTATCGTGAATGAGCGACGGCAAATTGAACGATTCATGACGGTCCTCCGCAAGTCCGGTTTGTGGTGCGAATCGGTCGCGACTGTCGCGCGGGACGAGTTGGAGGTCTTGACGGTTTGCGGAAGGATTGCGGAAGAATTCATTCCGCCGGTCAAACCGGCATAGAATCGACCGCAGTTCGCTGGGGGCGCTGATGAATGCCGGCACCGAAACCCGAGTGCGGCCCCATGGCGCGGAGGCGTCGATATGGAGCTTTGGCGACGCCGAACTCGACGAACACCGGCATGAACTGCGCGTGGGTGGCCACGTTGTGGCGCTCGAAGCCAAGCCATATGAACTGCTGCGCGTGTTCGTGCAGCGTGCCGGCGAGACCCTGTCCAAGGAAGAATTGATCGAAGCCGTCTGGCCCGGACGCGTCGTCACCGAGGGCGTGCTGACCAAGAGCGTGACCAAGCTGCGCAGCGCGCTTGGCGACGACGCGCAAAGCATCATCAAGAACGTGCACGGGTTCGGCTATCGCCTGGCCCTGGCGGTAAACGCACGAGTCAGCCCCGGTGCGGTGTTTGCGTCACGCGCGGGTGATGCCGTCGAGCGACGCCCGAACTGGAATTTCGAGCGTGAACTCAAAGGGGGCGGCTTCGGCCAGGTGTGGCTGATCAGGCAGGCGAAGACGCACGAACATCGCGTCCTGAAATTTGCCGCGGACGGCGCTCAATTGCATGCCCTGAAGCGTGAGATCACTTTGTACCGATTGCTGCACGATACGCTGGGCGACCGCGCCGAGGTCGTGCGCATCATCGACTGGAATGTCGACGAGCCGCCGTACTTCGTCGAGGCCGAATACATTGCCGGTGGCAACCTCATTGAATGGTGCACGCGAGGCGGTGGCGTCGCGCAGGTGCCGCGTGAGTGGCGCATCGAGATCATTGCACGCATCGCCGATGCGCTCGCTGCAGCGCATACGGTCGGTGTGCTGCACAAGGATCTGAAGCCTGCGAACGTACTCATCGCACCCGAAGACAATGCATGTCCGCACATTCGCCTCAGCGATTTCGGCAGTGGACGCGCGTTGGAACCCGAACGACTCGCCGACCTTGGCATCAGTCGCCTCGGCATGACGCAGACCCAGGCTGGCGGGGATTCAACCAGTGGTACACCGTACTATCTCGCGCCGGAACTCATCGCCGGCAAAGCAGCTACGGTGCGCGCGGACATCTACGCGCTTGGCGTGATGCTCTATCAGATCCTGGTCGCGGATTTCCGTTCGCCGCTCGCGCCCGGGTGGGAGCGCGACATCGATGATGAGCTGCTGCGCGAAGACATTGCGGCGGCTGCCGATCTCGATCCCGAGCGTCGACTGAGCGATGCCAGCGAATTGGCGCGCCGATTGCGCTCCCTGCATTCTCGCGCCCGGCAACGTGCGGGTGAGCGCGCTGCTGCCGAGTCCTTGCGCAAACAAACACTGCAGCTATCGCGATGGCAGACGCGGCGGCGCTGGCTGCTGGCCTTGTGCGCCGTGTTTGCGATAGCTGCTGTCGCTGTTGCATCACTCTATGTTCGCGCCCAACGCGAAGCGGCGATCGCCAAGGCGGTCAACCATTTCCTCAATGAAGACTTGCTCGCCGCTGCAGATCCGTACACCTCGCAGCGCAGTGATTTGCGCGTCCGCGACGTGCTCGATCGCGCGCGCAGCGCCGTCGGAAAACGCTTTGCCAATCGTCCGCTCGAGGAAGCTGCGATCCGTGCGACGCTTGGGCGCAGCTATGGCGGCATCGGCGACTACGCGGAAGCACGACGGCAGTTTGCGCGCGCGCTACCCTTGCTCAGTGCGGACGAAGGCGATCGTGGCGAGCAGACGCTCGCACTGCGTCGCTCGATCGCGGACAACGAGGTGCTCGATAGCCACTATGACGAGGCCGAGCACGGCTATGCCACCTTGCTGTCCGACGTGATCGGGGGTGACGGTGCTGATAGCGATGCCGTGCTCGATCTGCATGTTGCCCAAGCGCATCTCCAATTGCGTCGTGGGCACAGCGAAATCGCGGCGAAGGCGCTCGAATCCCTGCTGCCTGCGTTGCGCGCACGCAGCGGTGCGCAGTCGCAGGCGACGCTTGGTGCACTCAGCGACCTGGCTCAGGCGTATAGGGAGATGGCGCGTTTCGATCAAGCCGACGCGGCATACCGCGAGGTCTATGCGGCGCGCAGCAAGACTCTTGGCAACGGGCACTACGCGACATTGGAGACCTTGCAGGATCTGGCTGTGCTCGAACGTGCACGTGGTCATCTCGACAAGGCCGTCGAGTTGCAGGGCTCGGTGGTTGCGGGGCGCGAAAAACTGTTCGGGCGTGAACACGACGAAACCCAGAACGCGATCAATGAACTGGCCAGCATGTATCAGGACCAGAACCGTTTCGTCGATGCAGAGCCGTTGTTTCGCGAAGTATTGGCGACACGCGAGCGCCTGCTGGGCGAGCGTCATGAGCGGACACGCAATAGTTTGAACAATCTGGGGTTGGTGCTGGAACTGGAAGGAAAGCTCGACGAATCGGAATCATATTTCCGCCGGGTGCTGGCGATCGAGCGCGACCTGCTCGGTGCGGATGATCTGCAGGTCCTGATCCTGATGCACAACCTGGCCGGGCTTGAGGACGAGCGCGGACGCTATGCTGAGGCGGAAGCGCTGCATCGGGAAGTCGTCGAGCGCGTCACACGCACGCTCCCCTCAACGCGTCCCGAGCAAGGGTTGTTTCTTGCAGGGCTCGCACAGAACCTGCAGAAACAGAAACGCTACGCGGAATCGGCGGATGCCTTCGCGACAGCGCGCAGGAATCTGCTCGCCGCGTACGGGCCAAAGCACGTGCGCGTTACCAAGCTCACGCAGATGCAGACGAAGCTCTACAAGGAATGGGGGCGGCCAATGCCCGCGCCAACGGAATAGGAGGTCACGAGACAGGGTTGCTTCAACGCCCGGCTGCAGCCGCGGAGCGCGCAGCGTTGGCATATTGCTTGATCGTCGCGAGCATCGCCGAAAGCCCGTTCGAACGTGTCGGCGACAGATGTTTGGCCAGCCCGATCGTCTCGATGAAGCGCGGTTCGGTCGCGAGGATTTCCTGTGCCGAACGGCCCGAGTACACGCGCAGCAGCAACGCGATCAGGCCGGAGACGATCGAGGAATCGCTGATCGCCTGGAAATCGAGCCGATTCGCATCGCCGCCCGGGACCAGCCACACCTGCGATTGGCAGCCGTGCACCTTGAACTCGTCGGTCTTGAGTGCCTCAGGAAACGGCGCCAGCTTGCGACCGAGATCAATCAGGTACTGATAGCGCTCGGTCCAGTCGCCGAAGAAGGCAAACTCTTCGGCGATCGCGGCCTGCGCCTGCTCGGCGCTGCCATCGACGGGTTCAGGTCGTGCATTCATCGGGATTCACTACTTTCCAGCGCGGGCCCTGCGCGGTGTCCTCGACGACCACGCCCAACGCGAGCAGCTGATCGCGAATGCGATCGGATTCGGCGAAGTTGCGCGCCCGTTTCGCGGCCGCGCGTTCGTCGACGAGGCGCTGTATTTCGGTGGTATCGATCGTCTGCCCCGGCGTGCCCTGCTTGAACCATTGTTCGGCGCCCTGCTGCAGGATACCGAGCAGGCTGCCGGCACCGAGCAACGCAGCCTTCGCCGCGCGCTTTGCCGCGGGCGTATCCGCCGCGCGGGCTGCCGTGGCGAGCCCCGCAACCACGGCGAACGCCTCGGGCGTATTGAGGTCGTCAAGCAATGCCGCTTCGAGGGCTTCGGGCACCACGATTTCATTGGGCGTGACATCGATGTCGGCGAGATCGCGCAGCACGGTGTACCAGCCATCCAACGTTGACCGTGCCTGCTGCAAGGTCGTGTCCGACCAGTCCAGCGGCTGGCGATAGTGCGCCTTGAGTAACAGGAAGCGCAGGACTTCGGCCGGATAGCGCTCGAGCAATTCGTGCAGCACCAGCACGTTGCCGAGCGACTTGGACATTTTGCGACCATCGAAGGTCAACATGCCGTTGTGCAGCCAGAAACGCGCGAACACCTTGCCGCCGTGCGCGCAGGTGCTCTGCGCAATCTCGTTTTCGTGATGCGGGAACATCAGGTCGTTGCCGCCGGCGTGGATGTCGATCGTGTCGCCGAGGTGTGCCTCGGCCATCGCCGAGCATTCGATATGCCAGCCCGGGCGGCCACGGCCCCAGGGACTGTCCCAGCCCGGCAGATCCGGCGTCGATGGTTTCCAGAGCACGAAGTCGGCAGGGTTTTTCTTGTACGGAGCCACCTCGACGCGCGCGCCGGCGATCATGTCATCCACCGAGCGACCGGACAGCTTGCCGTAATCGGCATAGCTGGCGACATCGAACAGCACATGGTCTGCTTCTGCATAGGCGTGGCCGCTCGCTATGAGGCGTTCGCACATGGCGATGATCTGCGCGATATGCGCGGTCGCGTGCGGGATCACATCGGGCAGGTCGGCGCCGATCCGGGCCATGTCGTCGCGGTAGGCGGCGGCGTAGCGATCGGTGATTTCGCCGATCGGAACACTGGCGGCCTTGGCCGCCGCATTGATCTTGTCGTCGACATCCGTGATGTTGCGTGCATAGACGACGATCGGAAAACGCCGACGCAGCAGGCGTGCGAGCAGGCCAAACACGACATACGGGCGCGCATTGCCGATGTGCACGTAGTTGTAGACCGTCGGCCCGCAGACGTACATCGTGACGCGCGCCGGGTCTGTCGGGACGAACACTTCGGTGCGTCGGGTAAGGTTGTTGTGGAGTCGTAGTTGCATGCGCTGCGTCTGGGCGTTTCGGGGCCGTCAATCATAGCAGGGCGCTGTAAGCCTCCTAGAGCGAACGCGGGTAATTGTGAATGGCTGGAAGGGCTTAGGTCTTGGTTCAGCGATCGGATGGTCTAATTGCCGCGGAAATCCAGACCACGCGCGCAACGCCGCCCCGGCTGGCGCAGTGTGGCGAAAAACGATTTGGAGACAGGTAATGAAAGCTGTAATGGTGGGATTGGCGGTAGCGCTTCTCCTGGCGGGAACCCAGGTCAACGCGCAGGACCGCAATTCCGAGCGTGATCGCGACCCGGAAAACGCAAAAGTATCCTGGGCCGATGTGCTTCGAGTCGACCCCATCTATGACCGGGTGCAAACCGGCAACCCGCGCGAGGATTGCGAAGACGTGCCGGTCGATCGCCACGTAGACAATGGCAATCGGGCGGCAGGTACAGTACTGGGTGCGATCGTGGGCGGCGTCCTTGGCAGCACGGTCGGCAAAGGTGACGGTCGCCGCGCAGCAACGGTGGCTGGTGCCGTGGTTGGCGGTGCCGTTGGCAACAATGCCGCACGCGGTGACGACCGCTACTACGCCGATACCGAGCGCCACTGCCATGTTGTGCAGGACAGCGCTCCAGAGCGCCGCATCGTTGCCTACGACGTTCAATATCGCTATCGCGGCGACGTCTACATGTCGCGCCTGAACTACGATCCGGGTGATCGGCTGCGCGTGCGCGTGAGTGTCGAGCCGGTCGAATAGGCGCGCCCGCAATCCGATCCGTCGAACGACCGGGCTGGGCTCGGTCGTTTGTGTTTGGGCCGCCGGATATTGAACGGCGTATTGCACTGCATCACGTTTCCCGCTAAGTTCGACTCATGAACTCGATTGCCCACCAGCCGCAGATCGTCACCAGCGCCCGCATGGCCGCCGGCATGACTTCGCGCGCGCGCCGACCGGAAACGTCCATTTCCGCCGGGTAGGCTGTCGCGAATTCTTCATACGAATCGACGAAAACCCGGCCAACGCGCCGGGTTTTTTTATGGCCATGGATGGCCGGTATGCCGGGTCCGCGGGCGCTCCCGGCGTGCGCGAACACTCCCCACATCCCTGTGGGTCGCAATGCAGGAGCAATTGCCGGCATGGCCATGGATGGCCGGTATGCGTAACTCAGGAACGAAAGGTTTTTTGCAGTCCCAACAACGTCATCGAAAAACACGACCCTTCGTCCGGGTCGAATTTCCCATTCAACGGCAGAGCACATCCATGGCACTACAGCACTTCTTGAGCACGCAGGACTGGTCCCGCCCCGAACTGGATGCGTTGCTTGGCCAGGCGGCCGCATTCAAGCGCTCGAAGGCTGGGAGCCAGCTCGCCGGCAAGTCGATCGCACTGCTGTTCTTCAATCCGTCCATGCGCACACGCACGAGTTTTGAACTCGGTGCGTTCCAGCTCGGCGGGCACGCGATCGTGCTGGCGCCTGGCAAGGACGCATGGCCGATCGAATTCGATGTCGGTTCCATCATGGACGGCGACACCGAAGAGCACGTCGCCGAAGTCGCGCGCGTCTTGTCGCGCTATGTCGACCTGATCGGCGTGCGTGCATTTCCGAAGTTCCAGGACTGGTCGGTCGATCGCGAGGACCGCGTCATCAAGGCGTTCGCGAAATATTCGGGCGTGCCGGTGATCAACATGGAGACGATCACGCATCCGTGCCAGGAGCTTGCGCACATCCAGGCGCTGCAGGAGCATTTCGGCGCGACTGACCTTCGCGGCAAGAAGTACGTGCTGACCTGGACCTACCATCCGCGTCCGCTCAATACCGCCGTCGCCAATTCCGCTTTGCAGATCGCGACGCGCTACGGCATGGACGTGACCCTCTTGTGTCCGACGCCTGAATACCTGCTCGATTCGCGCTACATGGATTTCGCGCGGAGCAACGTCGCCGAGAACGGCGGTTCGCTGACAGTCAGCCACGATCCGCAATCAGCCTACAGTGGCGCGCATGTCGTCTATGCAAAAAGCTGGGGCGCGTTGCCGTACTTCGGTCGCTGGGCCGAGGAAAAACCCATCCGTGATGCGCACAAGCATTTCATCGTCGACGAACAAAAGATGGCATTGACCGACCACGGCGTGTTCAGCCACTGCCTGCCGTTGCGTCGCAACGTCAAGGCAACCGATGCCGTCATGGATTCGCCGGCCTGCATCGCTATCGACGAAGCCGAGAATCGCCTGCATGTGCAGAAGGCCATCATGGCCGCGCTGGTTGCGCAGCCTGAATTCGGGATTCGGGATTAGGGATTTGTAAAAGCGCACTCAGCCACCCGCCCAGTTTTACCTTTCATATCCGTTTGAAATACGAGCACTCGAGACGCAAAATGTCACAGCAGACTGCTTCCACGAATCACCAATCCCGAAACCCGAATGCCGGCTCCAAGCACATCGTGCTTGCCTTCAGCGGCGGCCTCGACACCAGTTTCTGTGTGCCGTACCTGAAGGAGCGCGGCTGGATCGTGCACACCGTTTTCGCCGATACCGGTGGCGTCGACGCGGACGAGCGCGCGTTCATCGAGCGTCGTGCGGCGGAGCTGGGTGTCGCAACGCATGTAACGGTCGATGGTGGCCCGGCGATCTGGAGCGGCTTCGTCAAACCCTTCGTGTGGGCCGGCGAGGGCTATCAGGGCCAATATCCGCTGCTCGTGTCCGATCGCTACCTGATCGTCGAAGCTGCGCTTAAGCGTTGCGATGAACTCGGCACGAAGGTGATCGCTCACGGCTGCACTGGCATGGGCAACGATCAGGTGCGCTTCGATCTTGCAGTCAAGGCGCTCGGCGACTACGAGATCGTCGCGCCGATACGCGAGATCCAGAAAGAGCACACCGAAGTCCGTGCGTACGAGCAGAAGTATCTCGAAGAGCGCGGCTTCGGCGTGCTTGCAAAGCAGAAGGCGTACACGATCAACGAGAACCTGCTCGGACTGACGATGTCCGGCGGCGAAATCGATCGCTGGCAGGCGCCGGGTGAAGGCGCGCGCGGTTGGTGCAAGCCACGCGCGGAATGGCCGCTGCAGCCGTTGAGCCTCAAGCTCACGTTCGCAAGCGGCGAAGCCGTCGCGTTGAACGGCGAGAAGATGGCCGGTCACGCGTTGCTTGCGAAGCTCAACGGCCTGTTTGCCGAATACGGTGTCGGTCGCGGCGTGTACACCGGTGACACGACCATCGGGCTCAAGGGACGCATCATCTTCGAGGCGCCTGGACTGACCGCGCTGCTGACGGCGCACCGCGCACTCGAGGAAGCCGTGCTGAGCAAGCTGCAGAACCGTTTCAAGCCGGACGTCGCGCGCAAGTGGGTGGAGCTGGTTTACGAAGGCTTCTTCCATGATCCGCTGAAGACCGATCTGGAAGCCTTCCTCGCGAGCAGCCAGGCCTGTGTCAACGGTGAAGTGACCCTGGAAACTTCGGGTGGCACCGTCACAGCGGTAGCAATCGAATCGGCACACATCCTCAACGCGAAGGGCGCGACCTACGCGCAGGCAGCGGATTGGGGCGTGGCCGAGGCCGAGGGTTTCATCAAGCTGTTCGGCATGAGCAGTACGCTCTGGGCCGAAATCAACCGCAAGCAAGCAGTTTAGTGCGGCAGGGTAGTTTTCTGTTTGTAGGAGCGGCTTCAGCCGCGATGCTTTTGATCAGTCAACCTGCAAAAAGCATCGCGGCTGAAGCCGCTCCCACAGAAAGCTTGCTCCCACAGAAAGCTTGCTCCAACAGAAAAATCCAGCTCCAAAAGAAGGCCAGCTGCAAAAGAAAAGCCTGCTCCAACAGAAAAGCCTGCTCCAACAGAAAAGCCTGCTCCAACAGAAACTGCCGCTCCCGACAGAAGGTGGCTCACCTCCGTGACGATGGAACTCATGCTGCCAACCACGCTCAAGCACCTCGAAGCCCTTGTGTCGTTCGACACGCGCAATCCGCCGCGTTCGATCGGCACGGATGGCATTTTTGACTACCTGCGTGCGCAGCTGCCGGATTTCAACGTCGAAGTGACCGATCACGGCGCCGGCGCGGTGTCGATGCTCGCCGTGCGCGGTGCGCCGACGCGTGTGTTCAACGTGCATCTCGATACGGTCCCATCCTCACCTGCGTGGAGCGCCGATCCGCACGTGCTTCGCGTGACCGCCGATCGCGCGATTGCGCTTGGCGCCTGCGACATCAAAGGCGCCGCAGCAGCCCTGCTGACTGCGGCGGCGATGACGAGCGGCGACGTCGCCTTGCTGTTTACCACCGACGAGGAAGCGAACGATGCGCGTTGCATCGCCGCGTTCCTTGCACGCGATCATGGTTTCAGGGAAGCGATCGTGGCCGAACCGACGATGTGCGAGGCCGTGCTCGCGCATCGCGGCATCAGTTCGGTGTTGATGAAATTCAAGGGCTCGGCCGGACACGCGTCCGGCGCGAACGCGATGCATGCGAGTGCGCTGCATCAGACGATACGCTGGGGCGGCCGCGCGCTGGACTTCGTGGAGTCACAAGCACATCAGCGTTTTGGCGGACTCACCGGCCTGCGTTTCAATATCGGCAAGGTGGAAGGTGGCATCAAGGCGAACATGATCGCGCCGGGCGCGGAGGTGCGCTTCGGCTTTCGTCCGCTGCCGTCGATGTCAATCGAGGTGCTGCACGATCGCTTTCGCGGTCTTGCCGATACGGATGTCATCGAGCACTACGAGGAAACTTTTCGTGGTCCCTCGTTGCCGGCCGGCGACGTCGCCGCGGCAGAGACGCGTCGTCTCGAAGCACGCGATCTTGCCGATGCGCTCGATCTTCCGATCGGTAACGCCGTCGACTTCTGGACCGAGGCGTCGCTGTTCTCGGCAGCGGGACTCACCGCGATCGTCTACGGCCCCGGCGATATCTCGCAGGCTCACACCGCCGACGAATGGGTCGCACTCGACCAGCTTTCTGCGGCAACCACGACGTATCAACGCCTGCTGCAGGCATGAGCCGTGAATGCCTTGTCGTCCACGTTCTCCGACGGCGCCGCCGATCGGGGCTTGCTTCCGCTATGCGAACACTGAGTTGCATCTGACCATGACCGATATGCGCACCACGATCGTCCGCCTGCTGTCCAACATGGCCAGTGCGAAGGAGATCCAGCAATATCTCAAGCGCTTCTCGCAGCTCGATGCGGCGCGATTCGCCGTGGTCAAGGTCGGCGGCGCAGTGTTGCGCGACGAGCTCGAAGCGCTGGTGTCGTCGCTCGCGTTCCTGCAACAGGTCGGGCTGACCCCGATCGTCGTGCACGGCGCTGGCCCGCAGTTGGACGAGCGCATGAAGGCTGCCGGCATCGAGAAGCGCACTGTCGACAATCTGCGCGTCACCGATGCCGCGGTGCTCGCTGTCGTGCGTCAGGTGATGCGGCAGGAAAACCTGAAGCTGGTCGAGGCGCTGCAGGCACAAGGCGTGCGCGCGACCTCAATCCAGTCCGGTGTGTTCGAAGCGGACTACCTCGATCGCGAGGTGTATGGGTTGGTCGGAAAGGTCACACGCGTGGATACCGACGGCATCCAGGCTGCGATCAAGGTCGGTTCGATTCCGGTAATCGCCTCGCTCGCGGAAACCAAGGAAGGCCAGATCGTCAACGTCAACGCGGATTTTGCCGCGAACGAACTGGTCCAAGTGCTGCAGCCGTATAAAATCGTGTTCCTCACCGGCACTGGTGGCCTGCTCGACGACAAGGGCAGGGTGATCGACTCGATCAACCTGTCAACCGAGTACGAGCACCTGGTCGCGCAGCCGTGGATCGGTGGTGGCATGCGCCTGAAGCTCGACCAGATCAAGGACCTGCTCGACAGCCTGCCGCTGTCGTCCTCGGTGTCGATCACGCGGCCAGCGGAACTGGCGAAAGAGCTGTTCACGCACAAGGGCTCGGGTACCCTCGTGCGTCGCGGCGAGCGTGTGCTGCATGCGTCGTCGTGGGACGAACTGGATCTGCCGCGACTACGCGACCTGATCGAATCCGCTTTCGGCCGGCGTCTGCTGCCGGACTACTTCGAGCGCACGCGGCTGTTGCGCGCCTACGTCAGCGAAAACTATCGCGCCGCGGTGATCCTGACGGACGAGGGCTTGCTGCAGGGGGAATCGTTCACCTATCTGGACAAGTTCGCGGTGCTCGATGATGCACAGGGCGAAGGCCTGGGTCGCGCGGTATGGCAGGTGATGCGTGACGAGAACCCGCAGGTCTTCTGGCGCTCGCGTCGAGGTAACCCGGTCAACGCTTTCTATTTCGCCGAGAGCGATGGCTGCGTGAAATACGACAAATGGAAAGTGTTCTGGTACGGCCTGGATGACTTCGATGATATTCGCCTCTGCGTCGACCATTGCCGGATTCGACCCGCCACGCTCGAGGATTGATCGCGCATGACTTCGGAAACCATCAAGGTCGGTATCGTTGGCGCACGCGGCTACGCGGGCGCGGAATTGATCCGTCTGGTCACGCGTCATTCTTCACTGCAGCTTGCGTTCGTCTCTTCGCGCGAGCTCGATGGTCAGCGTGTGGGTGACCACGTCGCCGAATTCGGTGGCGACCTGCGCTACGAAAATCTCAGCCATGACGATGTCGCAGCCAAGTGCGCCGACGCCGTCGTTCTCGCGCTGCCCAATGGCAAGGCGAAAGAGATTGTTGCAGCGATCGATGCGGTCAGCCCGGAGACCGTCATCGTCGACCTTTCCGCGGACTACCGTTTCGACGACGGCTGGTACTACGGCCTGCCCGAGCTCACACGCAATCGGTATGTCAGGCAGAGGCGTATCAGCAATCCGGGTTGCTATGCGACGGCCATGCAATTGGTCATTGCGCCGCTGAAAGCCGATCTCGCTGCACCGCCTGCGTGTTTTGGCGTCTCCGGCTATTCCGGCGCGGGCACCACGCCGTCGGACAGGAACAATCCGGAGAAACTCCGCGACAACCTGATTCCGTATTCGCTGGTCGGCCATGTGCATGAGAGTGAAGTCGCGCGCCAGTTGGGGCTGCCGGTCGAATTCATGCCCCATGTCGCAGGGCATTTTCGCGGCATCACGATGACCGTCAATGTGTGGTTGCAGCAGCCGACGACGCTCGATGCGATCAAGCTGCGCTATCGCGAGTTCTACGCAAACGAGCCGCTCGTGCACATCGTCGACGATGCACCCTGGGTCAGCGCGATCGCCGGCAGGCATCACGTCGACATCGGCGGCTTCGCGCTGGCGGCTGGGGGCAAGCGCGTCGTCGTGGTCGCGACGCTCGACAACCTGTTGAAGGGCGCGGCGACCCAGGCCATGCAGAACCTCAATCGAGCATTTGGATTCGGTGAAATGGACGGCATCGCACGACCGTGACGATCACGCGGGTGTCGCTGCCGTCCATCATCCAGATCGAGGAATCAAGTCATGCGCCTTTCACGCTACTTTCTACCGACACTCAAGGACAACCCCGCCGAGGCGCAGATCGCCTCGCATCGTCTGATGCTGCGCGCAGGCCTGATCCGCCAGGAGGCCGCCGGCATCTATGCGTGGTTGCCGCTGGGCCTGCGCGTTCTGCGAAATATCGAGCGCATCGTGCGCGAAGAAATGGACCGCGCGGGCGCGATTGAATTGCTGATGCCAACCTTGCAGCTCGCCGATCTCTGGCGCGAAAGCGGCCGTTACGACGCCTACGGACCCGAGATGCTGCGCATCCGCGACCGGCATGAGCGCGAACTGCTGTACGGGCCCACCAACGAGGAAATGGTCACGGGGATCTTCCGTGCCGGTGTGAACTCGTGGCGCGATCTGCCGCGAAATCTGTACCACATCCAATGGAAATTCCGTGACGAGCAGCGCCCGCGATTCGGCGTGATGCGCGGGCGCGAGTTCCTCATGAAGGATGGCTATTCGTTCGACCTTGATGAGGCCGGCGCGAGGCGTTCGTACAACCGCATGTTCGTCGCTTACCTGCGCACGTTCTCGCGCATGGGATTGAAGGCGATCCCGATGCGTGCCGAGACGGGTCCGATCGGTGGCGATCTCTCGCATGAGTTCATCGTGCTCGCCGAGACGGGTGAATCGGATGTGTATTGCGATCAGCGCGTGCTGGAATTGCCGGTGCCGGATGCCGGTATCGACTACGACGGCGATCTCGCCTCGGTGATCAGTGCGTGGACATCGATTTATGCAGCGACATCGGACGTGCACGACGCACAGCGCTACGAAAATGAAGTGCCGGCCGGGCATCGCCTGCGCACGCGCGGCATCGAAGTTGGCCAGATTTTCTATTTCGGCACCAAGTACTCCGAGCCGATGCGCGCGAACGTGACGATGCCGGACGGGTCTGCGCGTGCGTTGCATGGCGGCTCGTACGGCATCGGCGTGTCGCGCCTGCTCGGCGCGATCATTGAAGCCAGCCATGACGATGCCGGCATCGTCTGGCCGGACGCGGTCGCGCCGTTCACCGTCGGCCTGGTCAGTCTCAAGATTGGCGATGCCGCGGTCGATTCAGCCTGCGAGGATCTTTACGGAAACCTTGAAGCCAAGGGCATTCGCGTGCTCTACGACGACACCGATCAAAGAGCCGGCGCAAAATTCGCGAACATGGATCTGATCGGGCTGCCCTGGCAGATCGTGGTGGGTCCACGCGGGCTCGCGAAGGGTGTGGTCGAACTAAAACGCCGCGACAGCGGCGAGCGAGCGGAGCTTTCGCTGGAAGCGGTCATCGCAAAAGTGATGGCTTCGTGCGCCGCGTCGGCGATTGCCAAGGGGAGCGACACCCATGAGTGATCTGCTCTGGCAAAAAGCCGGCACACGCACCGATGAGCGCATCATGCGGTTCCTCGCCGGCGACGATGTCGTGCTCGATCGCGAGTTCCTGTTGCACGATATCGAAGCCAGTCGAGCTCATGTCGAGGCGCTCGCCAACATCGGTATCGTCAGTGCAGACGAAGCGCAGTCGATCGCGCATGAGTTGGGCCAGCTCGCGGACGATTTTCGGGCCGGTCGTTTCGTGCTCGACGATCGCTACGAGGACGGTCATTCCGCGATCGAGGCACGCCTTACCGAGCGCCTGGGCGACGCGGGCCGCAAGGTGCACACCGGTCGCAGCCGCAACGACCAGATCCTGGTCGCGACGCGCTTGTGGTTGAAGATGCGTCTCGCCGAACTGCTCGCCTTGTGCCGCGATGTCGCGGCCGTCTGTCTTGATCGTGCCGGGCGCGAGTCGCTGCCGCTGCCCGGATACACGCATCTGCAGCGCGCGGTAGTGTCATCGACGGCGTTGTGGTTCGCGGGCTTCGCCGAAGCCTTCATCGACGATGCGCGGCGTGCGCGCGATACGCTCGCTTGGATCGACGCAAATCCGCTCGGCACCGCGGCAGGTTACGGCGTGAACCTGCCGCTCGATCGCGCGCATACGACTCAGGCGCTTGGTTTCTCGCGTGTCCAGATCAATCCGGTGTATGCGCAACTCTCGCGCGGCAAATTCGAGATCGCCGCGCTGGATGCACTCGGCGGGGCATTGCTCGATCAGCGTCGCCTCGCCTGGGACCTGTCGTTGTTCACGACGACGGAATTCGGTTTCGTGAAATTGCCGGCCGAATACACGACAGGCAGCTCGATCATGCCGAACAAACGCAATCCGGATGTGATCGAACTGATGCGCGCAAGCTATGCCAGCGTCGCGGCGGCGCGTACCGAGATCGAGCAATTGCTGTCGTTGCCATCCGGCTATCAGCGCGACCTGCAGTTCTCCAAGGGAGCGATCTACCACGGCTTCACGCGCGGCCTTGCCGCGCTTGCGCTGTTGCCTGGTCTGCTGGCACGGATCGAATGGAACGCACCGGCGATGCGTGCGGCCATCGAGCCGGCGATGTATGCGACCGACGTGGCGATCGAACAAGCCGCAGCGGGCGTGCCGTTCCGCGATGCCTATCGCCACGCGGCCGAGTCGGCGACGGCGGCGGGGCAGGGGCGTACACCGGAGGCGAGCCTGGCAGCGCGCGTGTCACCCGGTGCGAATGCCGACCTTTGCCTCGACGGTCTTCGTGCGCGGCTGGATGAAGTGCATGACTGAGGTGGCGCGGAACGCGTTCGCGGAACAGGCTTTGCCGCCTTGGCGGCGCGCCGTGCTCAAAGTCGGCAGCAGTCTGCTGACCGATGCCGACGGCGAAGTGACATCGCGGCATGCGCGCGGACTCGCGGATTTCATCATTGCCTCGCGCGCTGCGGGTCGAGATGTGGTCCTTGTTTCCTCTGGCGCCGTTGCGGCGGGGCGATCGCGCGTGCCTGCCGAGCGCCGCCGCGCTGGCGGCATCGTGCTGCGCCAGGCACTTGCAGCGCTCGGGCAGACCCGCATGATCGGCATATGGCAGGACTTGCTCGACGTGCCGGTTGCGCAGGTCCTGCTCAGTCACGATGACTTGCGCAATCGCCGTCGTTATCTCAATGCGCGCAATACGTTGATTGAGCTCCTGCGGCTGGGTTCGGTACCTGTCATCAACGAAAACGATACGGTCGCGGTCGACGAACTCAAGCTGGGCGACAACGATAACCTCGCGGCGATCGTCGCCGCACTCGTCGACGCGGACCTGCTGCTGATCGCGAGCGATGTCGCGGGCCTCTACAGCACGCATCCGCGCCTGGATCCTGCGGCGCTACCGATCATTTCCGTCGACGCAATCACGCCGGAGGTCCTCGCGATGGCGGGCGATGCCGGCAGCGATGTCGGCACCGGCGGCATGCGTACCAAATTGCAGGCGGCGACCAAGGCGGCCAATGCCGGCATCACGACCGTGCTGTTTGAAGGTGCCGATTCAATGACGGTCGCCAAGCTTGCGCAAGGCCGCTTCCATGGCACGCGTTTCGCAGCATCGGGTACACGGCTGGCTGCGAGAAAATACTGGTTGCGACATTCGCCAGGATCGGGTGGCCGGATTCACGTCGACGCCGGCGCGTTGCGCGCGGTAATCGGTGGCGCTTCGCTGTTGCCAGGGGGCATTGTCGGTGCGGTCGGCGAGTTCGCACGTGGTGACATGGTCGAGATCGTCGCCGCCGAGGACACGGCCGCGCCCGCGATCGCGCGCGGCCTTTGCCAGTACACGGTGGGTGAAGTGCGCAGACTCGCCGGTCGACATACACGCGATATCGAAAGCGTGCTCGGCTTCAGCTATGGCGACTCGGTGATTCGGCGCGACGACCTTGTCACGCTGGCGGAGGCGACCGCCGCATGAGCACACCCAGCATGCGCGAACTTGCACTCGCGGCTCGTGCGGCCGGCACGGTGATTTCGGCACTCTCCACGCGGTTCAAGCGCAAGGCGCTCGTCGCGATGGCCGCGGCGCTCGATGCGCATGCGCCGGACATCCTTGCCGCGAATGCGCTCGACATCGAGGCCGCTCGCGCGGCGGGTCGCAACGACGCGATGATCGACCGGCTGCGGCTTGACCGTGCGCGCCTCGCAAATGTGGCTGCAGGCGTGCGCGCCGTGGGCGATCTGCCTGATCCCGTGGGTGCCGTCACGCGAAGCGAGGTGCGCCCGAATGGCCTCGTGGTCGAACGTGCGCGCATTCCGCTCGGCCTGATCGCGATGATCTACGAGTCGCGGCCGAACGTGACGGCAGATGCGGCGGCTTTGTGTTTCATGGCGGGCAACGTGGTGTTGCTGCGCGGAGGTTCGGAGGCTTTCAACAGCAACCGCGCGATTGCGTCGGCCTTGCGCAGTGCGTTGCGTGATGGCGGTCTGCCCGAGGCTGCGATCACCTTGGTCGAGGATCTGCGCCGCGAGGCGGTGCTCGAACTGTTGCAATTGAGCGACCTCGTCGATCTGGCGATTCCGCGCGGTGGTCCCGACCTGATCCGCTTCGTCACCGAGCACGCGCGCGTGCCGGTGATCCGGCACTACCAAGGCGTCTGCCATCTCTACGTCGATGCGAGCGCCGATATCGATCGTGCGGTGGGGTTGCTCATCGATGGGAAAACGACGCGGCCCGCCGTCTGCAATTCGCTGGAAACGTTGCTTGTGCATGCCGACATCGCGCCTGCGTTTCTGCCCGTTGCGATAGCGCAACTGCGCGAGCGCGGCGTGGATGTGCGGGCTTGTGATCGAAGCCGGGCTCTGGTGGATGGCCTGAGCCTGGCAAGCGACGCCGACTATGCCGCCGAGTTCCTCGACCTCATTCTTGCTGTACGCATCGTGGATGACATCGACACCGCGATCGCGCATATCCGGCGGTATGGCTCCGACCACACCGAAGTGATCGCGACGCGCAACGAACAGGCGGCATCGGCCTTCGTTGCCGCACTGCGTTCCGCCGTCGTGATGGTCAATGCCTCGTCACGCTTCAGCGACGGCAGTGAACTGGGCCTCGGTGCCGAGATCGGCATTTCGACTACCCGCCTGCACGCTTACGGGCCGATGGGGGCGGAGTCGCTGACGATCGAGCGTTTCGTCGTGCGCGGCGACAGTCAGGTACGGCATCCGGCGGTTCGCTGACGCTGTGAGTGTCGAGGGCTGGGCTGGAAATCGTGCGAACCGATTCACCACGTCCGTTCTTCAGGACGTTCGGCAGCAGCCATCCCTGCCAGACTTGCGCTAGGCTGCATCTCCCCTGTTGCAAGGTCGTAGTGCCGATGTACGTGTTGGCGAGGATCGAAGATCGATGATGGCGCAAACCCTTTGCGCAAATGACCGCCTGCTCGTCTTCGCGCCGCATCCCGACGATGAGACATTGGCGGCCGGCGAGTTGATCCAGGCTGCCCAGGACGCGGGCGCCAGCGTGCGTGTCGTCTTCGTGACCGATGGTGACAACAATCCCTGGCCGCAACGCTGGCTCGAACGCCGCTGGCACATCGGCAATGCGGAGCGCGCACGCTGGGGTGCGCGACGCCGCGGCGAAGCCGGCGAGGCACTGAAGCGGCTGGGCCTCGATGTTCAACACAACGCGCATTTCCTCAATTGGCCCGATCAGGGGTTGACGGACAGCCTCATGCGCGATGACCGCGCGGTGAATCGTCTGGTCGAGGAGATTTCAGCATTCACGCCGACGCACATGGTGCTGCCGACCCTGGCCGATCGTCATCCCGATCACAGTGCCTTGCGCGTGCTGCTGGAACTCGCCGTGTTGCGCAGTGGCTCCGATTGCATCCGCCTCGGCTATGTCGTGCACGCGGCGGACAAGAGTGCACCCGAGCACCAGCAAAGCGTTGCCGAATCCGGGCGGCAACAACGCAAACAATGGGCGATGCAGGCCTATGTCAGCCAGATGTTGCTGAGTCGCCGCCGCTTGCTCGCTCTCGCGGCACGCGCGGAGCAGTTCGAGGTAACGCACGCGTCGATGCCCGCGCCGCATGGCGCGCCGACGATCCAGATTCCGTATCGGTCCCGCGCGCGTCGTCGCCACGAATTGCTGCTGGTTGTCGCGACCCGCAATGACATCCGACGCTGGCGCGTACCGTTGCCGCACACGCATACGCACGCGAGCGACCCACAGGAACCGGCGCTCGCGATCGATTTGAATGCCGGCAAGCTCGGCGTGACCTTGCCGCTCATGGCGGATTCAATCCTTGCCGTCTTTTCCAAAGTGAACCGTCGCGGCCCGCGTCTGTTGATCTTTGATGACGAGCCCTGGTTCGAATCGGTCGGCACGCATGCGCGAGCGCAGATATCTGCGCATGCGATACCTGCGGGTGCGCTGCGCGATGCCTGAGCCGGCGCAGGTGAACGTCGCAACGGGTCCGATTGCGCGGCCGCTGCGCGTTACGTCGGCCGATGGTGCCACGACAGATCTGTACCTCATCGACCCTGCCGGGTCCGTGCTCGACGTCGTGCTGTGGTTGCCGGCACTCGGCGTCGCAGCGCGCAACTACCTGGCATTCGCCGATGCGCTGGCAGAGCATGGTATCGCCGTCGCGCTGCATGAGTGGCGCGGTATCGGCTCGAGCGATCGTCGTGCGCGACGTGCTTCAGACTGGGGTTATCGGGAACTCCTCACGCTCGATATCCCCGCCAGTGTTGCAGCAGTGCGGACCGCGTGGCCCGGCGCGCGCGTCTGGCTCGGCGGGCACAGCCTGGGCGGCCAGCTGAGCGCCTTGTACGCGAGCTTGCACAGCGGTGATCACGCCGGCTTGCTCCTGATCGCGAGTGGGGCTCCGTATTGGCGCAGATTTTCAAGGCCGTGGCTGATCGGCTTCTTCGCGGCCTGCGTGCCGGCCATAGCGGCGGCGTGCGGATATTTCCCGGGGCGCCGGCTTCGCTTCGCAGGCAACGAGGCGCGCGGCGTAATGACCGACTGGGCGCGCACCGCGCGCAGCGGACGCTATGCAGTCGATGGCATCGATCAGGATATTGATGCCGCGCTGCGTGTGCTCACGCTGCCGATATTTGCCCTGCGGCTGCAAAAAGATTGGCTTGCGCCATTGCCATCACTGCAGTGGCTGCTCGACAAGATGCCTCTGGCACCTCGTCGGATCGAGCTGATCGGACCCAATGATCTGGACCACGTGTCTGCCGACCATTTCGGATGGATGAAATCGCCATCATTGCTGGCGGGCTCCTTCGCGGCGTATCTGAACGGAAATACGCAGTCCTGAGCATCCAAGGGCTTGTTTTCGTCGGTATGTAACAGAATCTTACGTCCAGCCCTGTCATAATAGGGTGTTTGGCGCTCGCCGACTCCGCTCCACGCCCCTGCAAGATTTCGCTCCGGCCGCTCGCGAGTGCTGGAATTTTTCGTTATATCAAGGATATACAGCTCTATGTCATACGATATCGGCATTGGCCGCTGCACTGAAATCAATGAAGAAACCGTGCTCGTCAAGCTCGACAGCGTCATGGTCAAGCGATTGTCGCCCGCCCATCCGTGGCAGCGTTCGGGCACCAGCCTGCTGCGCCTGAACCGAAATCTGTGCAGCACCACGCGTCCGCCGGAGCAGGATCGAGAGTTATATATTGACCGCGCGGCGTTGGCCAAGCGTTCAATGGCGGCGCTCGATATCGCTGGCAACGGTGCTACGGTCTCGGTCGATCTGCGCGCGCTGCTCAACGATCTCGACCCGCAGCCGTCGGCCGGTCCGCAGAGCAAGAGCCGTCCCGGCGATCATCGCAAGCAGTCGAGTCGCTAAGACCGGCTTTGTCGCATCATTGATCTGCCGTGCGTGGGTCATTGCATGAAAAAACCCGGCTTCAAGCCGGGTTTTTTGCCGGCGCGTGCGACAGTGCTGACCTTGCGCTGACAAGGCCGTCGTCTGCTCAAAGCAATTTGCCTGCTTGCAGGCAGCTGCCCGTCTGCTATCGATGCTGCAAGTCAATGGCACCGACATCGTTGTCTTCCATGACGACACGCGATATCAAGACGCTGCTACCGTCAGGGGCGACTCCGAAGTTGAGGTCGCCTAGTGAGCTGGGTATCACCGCGAGTCGCGCGTCCTTGTTCGAGCCCGGGTCGAGCACATGGATTTCACTCGGCCCTGCGGCATTCGGTTCGATGCTGAAGACACGCCCGTCGTGGACTTTCCAGCCGTCCAGATGCGAGGGGTAGATTTTTGCTGTTACCAGGGTTTCCTTACCCGTGCTGCCGTCGAGTTTGAACAAGCCCGCGTTCGCGATGCGTGTGAAATAGATCGCATTGCTGACGCGGTCGGGATCGGCCCGTCCGGCATCGTGGGCCAGAATTCGCCGCGACGCTTCGTGGCCGTCGACACGCTCGAACTCGATCAGGTCGGTGCGGTGATCGGGCGAATTCACGACCGCAATAAAGGTTCCAGGACGCAATCCGTAAGCGCCATTGCGTACGTCTTCATCGGCTGAACTGATGATGCGCTTGCTCTGCGACGCGATGTCGATTTCCATCAGGTGGCCGCCGCTGTCGTCGCGCACTGTCGCCAGAATGCGAGCGCCATCCGCGCGCCATACCGGATAGCGCACGTTCGGCTCAGCCGGCTCGGTCAACGGCAGGGTCTCGCCCGAGGTGGCATCGTATAACCAGAGTTGCTGCGAGCCTCCCCGATCGGAAATAAACGCAATCCGACCATCGACTGGAGAAGGCGTCGGCGAGTTGTCGCTGCCGGTGGAAGGCAGCATGTCCTGCGGCGCCGCACCTTCGCTCAAGGCGATCCGCGACAGCTGCGTTCGAATACGCGGGATCTCGTATACGACGGTATTGTTTGAACGCGCCGAACTCGGAAACTCAGCGGGCCCGACGCCGAGCGATTCGACATGACCATCCGCAACATCGACCACATAGAGCGTCTGCGCGCCCGCATGTCCGGACGAAAAAATCACCGCGCTGCCGTCCCGCGTCCAGTCGATGCCGCGCATGCGAGATGCAAGATGGGTGAGCTGGCGCACCTTGCCGCCGGCTGCGGAAACCAGGAACACATCACTGAAGGGATTGGAGCCGCGGCGGAAGGCGATCCACTGGCCATCCGGCGAATAGCGCGCGTCGAGATCCGTGTCGTTGATATCGTGTTGGTAGTCGAGCCATGAGCCCTCATGGCCGTTTGCAGGCGTGGACATGATCTTCATGTCCAGCACGCCTTTGCGTGAGGGCATCGTGGTCATCACGCGTTTTCCGTCGGGCGACCAGGAAAACGGCGTGACGAGCCCGGCATAGCAACCATCGAGAACACGTTCGGGGCCGCCCAAAGCGGGCACAACGATGATCTTGCACGTCTTGTTGACATAGCGCAGGAAGGAAACGGCCGAGCCGTCCGGCAACCACACCGGGTAGGTTTCGTTGCCCTGTTCGAAGCTGGTAAGCCGGACAACATTCGATTGCTCGATGGAACGCTCTACGATGCGTGCGCGATCGTTATCCGGATCCCCGACTGCATATACCAACCGGGTGCCATCGGGGGCAATACGCGGAAAGCCTTCGGGGCCCCGTTCGGCCGTGATGCTTCGTTGCGAGTCCGCGCGCCAACGCAACGCCGATGGTGTGGCTGCCGGGCGGAGCGCGCTCTTCAACAGCAACGCAACGATGCCCACGGCGAACAACGCGATGGCGCCCATGACGATAGCAGTGGCTCGACGTGATTTCGCACGTACGCGTTCGTGGCGCGCAGTGGGTGATACGTCGCTGCCGGTTTCATCGCGGTGCAACGCCGTAACCGTCGGCAGATCTGCGAGGAAGCGGGCTGGTGCGATCAGCCGATAGCCAAGTCGCGGAAGGGTTTCGATGTAGCGTGGCGCATTCAAGTCGTCTCCAAGCGCTCGACGCAGATCCTTGATTGCCTGGGTCAACACGTCCGGCGTCGGCGTCGTGTCTTTCCAGACATCGTCGAGGAGCTGGTCGCGACTCAGCGTGCGGCCAGCCGATCGGGCAAGGCATACCAGCACAGCCGCGCCTCTGGGCGTGAGCTTCGTGTCGGGTTGGGTAACCAGACGGAGCGTTTCCAGGTCGAGCACATGCTCGCCGACTTCGAGGAAACGTCGCGCGTCGGGCGAAATTTTCGGGATTGCGTTCAACTTAACGCGGCGCCTGCGAAATACACCATCTATCGTATGTGGTCGGTCGTTGCAGCGCCAGATGCCGGCAGTGCCTCGTCCGGCAGGGTATGAGGTCGGGCGCCGATCGGCTGCGCCTGTGCGCGGCCTCGACTCAGGGCGCGAAAACCGTCGCCGGCATGCGCGTGCTCCGGCCGCGATGCGTCGCCGATTTTTTCTTGATGATCGGCCAGCACGTGAAATCGGGCCGGGAACGCGCGTCCGCACTGGAAGTGCGGGCAGCGCGGTATATTGCGGCGACTTGGAGCTACCGGAGCATGTCCATGCGATTTCAGTACGCGTTCTTGCTTGCAGGTGTGGCGCTGGTGGCGACTTCCGCCCGCGCTGCCACCGGATCGTTGAGCGTGTTCGACGACGCTGACGAGAATGGGTTCAATCGTTTCAACTGCCCGTTCGGGAATGGAGATGGGCTTGATCACGTCACGGTTCATAGCGGCACAGCCGCGATAGGTGTCGTTGTTGCCGACTTCAATTCGGCTTGTTGGCAGGCTCCGGCTGCCGTCTCCAGACTCGGAGACTACGACTCCATTTCGTTCTGGGTCAATGCCGGCTCATCGGCCCCCCAGGATTTGCGGTTCCTGCTCTATAGCGGCATAGACATCGTTGGTAAAATCGATCTCGTAACGGTTTACGGCGCCCCACTTCCCGCGTCAACTTGGGTCTTCGTGCGCATTTCCTTGTCCGATCTCCCTGCGGACCCGAACTCAACGCCTCCGCAGCCGACGACTTTCGACGACATCGTGATCCGCACATATACGTCGGGAGGAGCAAGCGATCGATTCTTCGTCGATGATGTTGTGCTGATCGGTGCGGACATCTTCAAAAATGGCTTCGACGGCACGTCGCCCTGAGTTGGCTTGGAGCATTCACCCTCACACCTTCGGATGCAGATAGCGCAGGAAACCCTGTGGGACGACCCCATCGAGAATCACCGTGCCCGTTGGACCGTTGAAGTGACACGGCGCTCGCAACAACGAAAAAGGCCGCCCTTGCGAGGCGGCCTAGATCGTTGATTCTATTGGTCGGGGTGACAGGATTCGAACTTGCGACTTCTACCTCCCGAAGGTAGCGCTCTACCAGGCTGAGCTACACCCCGACCGGGACCGCCTTGGCGGGCCGCGAATT
>JBDSXV010000030.1:0-3270 GCA_039926025.1 Dokdonella sp. | reverse complement strand
GCATCGCGGCTGAAGCCGCTCCCACATCGGCGCTCGACGCAAGGTCCATCATCGCGGCTGCAGCTGTTGTGGGAGCGGCTTCAGCCGCGATGCCTTCGACCCCGATGGTTGAGCTGCCGGAAGAACTCTCGGGGCCCGGCAACTACGAGCTGGTAACGACGCAGGCGCAGTTCGATGCATGGCTGGCGAAGTTGTACGCGGCGGAGCTGATCGCGTTCGATACCGAAACGACGTCGCTCGATTCGATGCGTGCCGAAATTGTCGGCATCTCGTTTGCGGTCGAGCCGAAATCGGCCGCGTACATACCGCTGGGTCATGACTATGCGGGCGCGCCACAGCAACTCGCGCGCGACAAGGTGCTCGCCGCGCTGAAGCCGATGCTCGAGGACGCGCAGCGCGCCAAGGTCGGGCAGCATGCGAAATACGACACCAATGTGCTGTCGAACGCCGGCATCCACGTGCGCGGCGTCGCGCACGACACCATGCTCGAATCGTATGTGCTGAACTCGACGGCGCGGCACGACATGGACACGCTGGCGAAGCGACATCTCGGGATCGAGACGATCCACTACGAAGATGTCGCCGGCAAGGGCGCCAAGCAGATTTCGTTCTCGCAAGTCGATCTGGACACAGCCTGCAGGTACGCAGCGGAGGACGCTGACATCACCTTGCGCCTGCATCTTGCGCTGTGGCCCAAGCTCGCTGCGATACCCGCATTGAAGAACGTCTACGAAGACATCGAGATGCCGCTCGTGCCGGTGCTTGCGCGCATGGAGCAATGCGGCGTTCTGATCGACACGGTCGCGCTCAAGCTGCAGAGCCACGAACTGGCCAGGCGCATGCACGAGCTGACCGAGCGCGCGTTCGTGATTGCCGGGCGCAATTTCAGCCTCGATTCGCCAAAGCAGTTGCAGGCGATCCTGTTCGACGAGTTCAAGCTGCCGATCGTGGTGAAGACGCCGGGTGGGCAGGCATCGACGAACGAAGAGGCGCTGGAAGCAATCGCCGACAAGCATGAACTTCCGCGCGTTATTCTCGACTATCGTGGTCTTGCAAAATTGCGTTCGACCTACACGGAAAAGCTGGCACACAACGTCAACCCGCGCACGGGTCGCGTGCACACCAGTTACGGCCAGGCGATAGCGGCGACGGGGCGGTTGTCCTCATCGGATCCGAACCTGCAGAACATTCCGATCCGCACCGCGGACGGGCGGCGCATCCGCCAGGCCTTCGTTGCACCGGAGGGCTGGAAGGTCGTCGCCGCGGACTATTCGCAGATCGAGCTGCGCATCATGGCGCACCTTTCCGGCGACGCTGGCTTGCTTGCGGCGTTCCACGGCGGCCAGGACGTCCATCGTGCGACCGCGGCCGAAGTGTTCGGCGTGCCGCAAGCGGATGTCGACGCGAACCAGCGTCGCGCCGCGAAGGCGATCAACTTCGGTTTGATGTACGGCATGAGTGCCTTCGGTTTGTCGCGCCAGCTGGGCGTGCCGCGCGGTGAAGCGCAGGACTACATGGGACGCTATTTCTCGCGCTATCCCGGCGTGCAAACCTTCATGGAGGAAACGCGTGAGAAGGCACGCCGCGACGGCTACGTCGAAACCCTGTTCGGCCGTCGTCTGCACCTGGACTACATCCAGTCGCGCAATGCCGCGCAGCGCGCAGGCGCTGAGCGCGCGGCGATCAATGCACCGATGCAGGGCACCGCGGCCGACATCATCAAGCGCGCGATGCTCGGCGTCGACGCATGGTTGCTCGACAAGGCCGATTCGGCGCGCATGCTGATGCAGGTGCACGATGAACTCGTGTTCGAGGTGCGCGCCGATGCCGTGGACGCGATCGTCGACGGCGTGCGCGAGCGCATGGCAGCGGCAGCGACGCTCGATGTGCCGCTCGTGGTCGATATCGGCGTGGGCGGCAATTGGGACGAGGCGCACTGAGGCATCGCGCCGCGCCGCGTGGCGGCAAGCGGGCCAGTCGAAACCGTTGCGCAGGATTAGGTCGAGTGCCGAGCGGTATTCGAACGCGCCGATATCGCAGCGTGTTCCCGTAACGCGCTACGCGCCACGTTGATCGGTCTGGATATCCTCGCCCTCGCCATCGACGCACGAGCTGACGCCCGCTGGGCTGTCGATGGCTACGCTGCCCGCCAGCAGCGAATGCGTCAACGTCGGACCGCCGTGGTCGCCGAGCGGTCCGATGGTGACGGGCATCACCAATCCCCAGGGGCCGACGATCTTGCATCCGCTCACGTCGCCGAATAGATTTCAGCCGAATGCCCGTGGCGGCACTCGAGGCCGTGCGCGTGCCGTTGCGCAGCGTAATACCGGTCAGATGCGCGGTGCGTCCGGTTTCGATCGCCAGCACGCGATCGATGTGGTTTGCATCCACGATCGTATGGGTCGCCCCGGTGCCGAAGATGGATACGGTCTGGCCCGCCACCAGAGGCGCGCCGAGATAGAGATCGCCGGAATCCTCGCCGTTGCTGCCCTGCGCAGCGCGCGACAGAAAAAAGTTGCCAGCCGGCAGCAACGCCACGGTCAAGCCGGTGCTCGCCAGGGGTTGGCATGCTTCAATGCGGCACGCAGAGAGCTTGCGTTGGTGCTCGTGTGGCACACGCCATTGCCGAGGTTGTCGCCGATCAGGTCGGCGGTTGTGTTGTCGGTGAAGCGAGCATCCGCGTGCGCGTCGTAGCCAGCCGCCAGCGCGTACAGGGCGAATGCTGCGCGCGACGCGATGTTCAGGGAGCGGTGATTCGTCGCCCGCAGACTCCGTTGAATGCAGACAATGCGCTCGTGGACGAGCCCGGCAAGAGCGCCATGCGCGCTCATGTGATCCCTGCTGTCGTGGGCAGTCAGTGGGCGCGTCCTCCACGCCATCACGCGGTGCATGTATCTACGGGAAAGCGTGCGCGACCCGGCCACGTTGTCGACAATCCGCACGATTGACGGATGGCTCGCCTGCATGGGCCATCGCGCGCGCGCGTACGGCTGCCGCAATCAACGTCGGGCTTGCGGCTGCGTTCGACGTGGCAACGCATCGGGTGATCGACATGGGTCGGCAAACATTGCAGGGGCGATCGCATAGGCCATTCGTCATGCATGGATCGCGCAAATGAATGGTCGATAAACGCGACCTCTGCACCACTGGAAACTTTTGCCTTCGATCCCGATCTATCTTACCGGGCGCACGCAACGGCGCCCTGGTTGACTCACCTCCCTGAGTGCAACCCCGGAAGTCCGATCCTCCCCAGATCGGTTTCCAACCCCG
>JBDSXV010000029.1:0-4233 GCA_039926025.1 Dokdonella sp. | reverse complement strand
GCAAGCTTTGCGCCGGCAGCCGCGAGCAGATCGAGGTTCGCCGGATAGAGGAAACGAAACGCGGCATCGCGCGCAATTGCAATGCGCACGCCCTGCAGAAGTCGCGCAATGGGCGTTGTTTCGACTGCATCAAAGCGTGCGGGCGATGGCAAGCTCGCATCGGCGTGAGTCGCCCACGCATCGGCCAATGCATCGAGATGCGCATCGATGTCGTCGATTTCGTGCGCACCGACCAGACCCAGATGCCGCTCCGGCAACGCCAGCGCCGCATCGGCTGGCAACGCGCCGAACCAGCGCAGCTCCGCTGGCAGGCTGTCGCGCAGGAGTTGTGCGTGATACGCGCTGCCGATTCGATTGGCGGCGACTCCGTACAACGGCAGGCCATCGCGATAGTGCGCAAGCCCGCTCGCAACCGAACCGAACGTCTGCGCCATTGCCGAACCATCGATGACAGCAAGTACTGGGATTCCCAACTGCATTGCGAGATCAGCCGTCGACGGATAACCGTCGAACAAACCCATCACGCCTTCGATGAGGATCAGATCGGCTTCGGCCGCAGCGGCGAACAGGCGAGAACGCACGTCCTGCGCACCATTCATCCACCAATCCAGTTGATACACGGGATGACCGCTTGCGCGTTCGAGCACCATGGGATCGAGAAAATCCGGACCGGTCTTGAACACGCGAATACGCCGGCCACGACGCGCATGCCAGCGCGCAAGCGCGGCTGTCACGCTGGTCTTGCCTTGCCCCGACGCAGGCGCCGAAACCATCAAAGCGGGACAGGTGCGCGCTTCATTCATTGGCTAACGAGCGTTGTGCGCAACAACAATGTTTCCAGTGCCGCAGCCGCGCCCAGCGCGAAAGATGCAGTCGAAACGGGGCGAAACACGGTCTTCATCATTGCGGACTCCGAGCGTTGAACTGAAGAAACTCCAGACAAATCGTCATTCCGGCGAGCGCCGGAATGACAGGCTTCGTCTTTTTCAGCGATTGATTCAGCGAACTGGTCGCCAGCTTGCGGTCAGCATGAAGTTGCGACCGGGCTGGTTGTAGAACGCCGCGGTTTCGTAGCGTCGGTCAAACACATTCTTCGCGCTCAACTGCAGCTTCCACGTCGCGTTGAGTGCGTAAGCCACGCGCAGATCGGTGAGTGCATAGCCGCCCAGCTGCAGCGTGTTGCCGAGATCGTCGAAGCGCTTGTCGGCAACATATAGGCTGGCTCCGGCACTGAGCGCACCGAAATGCCGATCGGCATCGACACGCATGCTTTCGCGCGCGCGTCGCGGAAGGAAGTTGCCACGATTGGCATCATCGTTCTCGTTGCGCGGATCGAGCCAGGTCGCCGTCGCGGCGACATCCCATTGCGCCAGCGTGGTTCCTGCGACCGCTTCGATGCCGCGGATGCGTGCGCGCGAAACATTACCCGGCGCAAACAGCGCGGCGTCGTAGGCAATCAGATCATCGACGTGGTTCTCGAATGCATTCAACGACCATTTGCCCCAACCGGGTGTACCACGCAACCCAAGTTCGTAGTTGCGCGAATTCTCCGGCCGCAGATCGGGATTGCCAAAGCCCGGGTAATACAGGTCATTGAACGTCGGCGCCTTGTAAGCCGTGCCCGCGCTCGCGGTGAAGCGCAATGCACTGCTCAATTGCCAGCCCCAGAGCAGGCTGCCGGTGGTCTTGCCGCCGAACTGGCTGTTGTCGTCGTGGCGCACGCTCGCCTGCAGCGATTGCGCGCCGAAGCTCTGCTGCCATTGACCAAACACCGCATCGTCGATGCGCCGGCTCTCGGTATATTCGGTGTCGCTATCGACGTGGTCACGCTGCCAGTCGTAGCCGAGCGTCAGCAATCCGCCGGCAACGCCGAGATCGCCCTGCAGCGAACCGAGGTCGCGATGCGTATTGAAGGTGCTCGCGTAGACGCCGTTCTCGAAGTTCTCGCTGAGGTCGGCGCTCTGGCCCGCATTCAACGTCAACGTGAGTTTGTCGGTCGGGCGGAAACGCAGGCGTGCACCGGCGATATGCTGTTCGGTATCGGCTTGGTTCGTGAACGAACCGTCGACCTCGGTGTAGCCGACCGTGCGCAGCATGTGCGCATCGGCGTCCCAGGCTTCATTGAAGCGATAGCCGCCTTGCAGGCTCAGCGACGTGTTGCGATAGCCATCCAAGTCTGGCTCGTAGACGTAGCAGCCGGCTCCGTCTGGAAATGGTTTGCCGCGGCAGGAATTGATGCCGTCGGTGTTCTCGTGCGCCAATTGCGCCGAATACCAGCCCTGCTCGCCCTTGCCGGCGATGCCGACATCGCCACGCACTTCGCCATAGCTGCCCACGCCGACGCTCAGATTCGGTTCGAACGTGCCCTGCGCGCGGCGCGTGAAGATCTGGATCACACCACCGATCGCTTCGGAGCCGTACAAGCTGGAGAACGGACCGCGCACTATTTCGATGCGTTCGATCTGGTCGACAGGAATATCCTGGATCGCCGGCAGACCGACCGTGGCCGAACCCATCTTGACGCCATCGATCAACACCAGCACATGACTGGCCTCGGTGCCACGTAGAAACAAGGAAGTGTTCTTGCCCGCGCCGCCATTGTTGGCGATTGAAAGGCCGGGCGTGCCGCGCAGGAGATCCTGCAGGGAAAGGGGTTGCAAGCGTTCGATGTCGGCGCGATCGATCACGGTAATCGCGGAAAGCGTGTTCGCTTCTGTCTGCTCGGTACGCGTCGCGGTGACGACGACGGTGTCGAGATCGCTGGGCTTCTCGTCGGCCTGGGCCGGTGCGAAAGCGAACAGCAAAGCGGCCGCCAATGCGGATTGGCGGAATCGGGATGATAGATATTGCACTGCAAGCTCCTTGGCCGCGCCTGCCCGCGCGGTGTAGTTGGCGTAGGGACAGGCGACAGGAGACGAGGTGCGGACGTGCGAATGCAGCCGCCCCATGACATCGCCCACCGCATGTCGGGTAATGCCCAAAGGCCGGTCTCCGGGCTCGCGAGCGAAGGTTTGCACCTTCCCGATCCACGCCTTCCCGTGCGTCAAGCACAGTGGCTTCGTGTGGATCGACAGCTCGCCTACCGTTGCGGGGGCAGCTCCGGAATTGGTAGCGCGTCAATTGCGCATTCCGCACCGGATTCCCGTTTCAACCGCCGCACTAGCCGACGGTCACCTCAGGGCGGCGGGAGTTTAACCGTTCATGGGTGGCGGCGCTGGAATTGAGTCTTGTGGAAGCAACTGTCTGGGGGAGCAACTTCAGGCGCGATGCTCTGGCGTGGAATGACACCGAGCAACACCATCCCCACCCAACCCTCCAATTGAAGGGGAGGGCTTCAAGCATCGTTGGCTGGCGCGCGGGATCCGGGGAGCGCGCATTTGTGGGAGCTTCAGACGCGATGCCCTGTTTGCGGGAGTGTCGGAGCATCGCGGCTGAAGCCGTTCCCACAGAATGACTTTAGAACGCGTCGATATCGCCGAGCGCATGGATCAGGCGGCGCGCGCGCTTGTCAGGTTTTGTCGCAGGTTTCGCGTAGCCGGCGTTTTGCAGCCGGCGCTGTTCGACAGCCAACGCACGCGCGAGCCGGCTCGTTTCGGTTTCCGCGTACAGGCGTTGCGCAGCGCTGGCCGGGCCCCGGGCTTCGCTCAAGCCGACCACATCGATCTCGAAACGCTCTTCGCCGCGGCTGATCTTCATGCGGCCGCCCGCATGCACAGCGCTTGCGGGTTTCGCAGTCGCGGCGTCGAGCTCGATCTTGCCGCCTTCGATCGCCTTCTTAGCCAGCGCGCGCGTCTTGAAGAAACGCGCCGCCCAGAGCCAGACATCGAGGCGCACGGCTTTCGTCGATTCGTTCATCGGTTCCTGTTCATGGCGGGCATGTCTGCGGCGGATACACGGTCAAGCTGGCGATCATTTGGAAGGACGCAAGGGCGAAGCGGGTCCGGCATCCAGCGTAGACAGCACGTCGCACGACGGTCAAATGCGCCGCATCAAGCTGAGCTCAGGTCACCCACTCCACCAAATCAGTAGCTTGCGCGCGCAGCTTCGTGTATTGTGCAGCCTGTTTGTTGCGCCGCTTCGCGATTTTCCCTTTGGGTCGTGCACCGCTGGATCCGCTTTTGGCGATCCACTCCACGTCCCGCACCCGCTCGGCTCACGTCGCTGCAAACTCGGAATCCTCGACCGCTCGGGTCGTGCGATCCGCCAATCGTTTGTACCTGCAGCGCGGTTTCA
>JBDSXV010000028.1:0-43780 GCA_039926025.1 Dokdonella sp. | reverse complement strand
GCTCTCGATCGAAACGCATCGCGGCTGAAGCCGCTCCCCCCGATGAAGCGCGGCGAACCGGTCGTCTGGAACGCCCCACCCTGGTCCGACTCAAACCTCCGTATGCAAGCCGCATTCTCGCTTGAGGCCGAAGAAGCGCGTGTCATCCAGGCCCATGCCAGGCTCCCAGCGACGTGTCGTATGCACATCGCCGATCGACAGATAACCCTCGTCACGCAGCGGGTGGTACGGCAGGTCGTGGCGCGTGAGGTAGTTGCCGACATCGCGATCGCTCCAGTCCGCGATCGGATGCAGCTTCCAACGATCGTCCTTGAGTTCGATGAAATCGATCTCGGCGCGACTCGCCGACTGGCTGCGTCGCAGCCCGGCGAACCACGTGTGAGCGCCGAGCTCGCGCAATGCACGCTGCATCGGTTCGACCTTGCGCAAGTGGTTGTAGCGCTGGATGCCATCGACGCCCTGTTCCCACAGACGGCCATGGCGCGCTTCCATCCATGCAATGCCAATCGTCGGGCGATAGACCTTGAGATTGAGTTTGAGACGCTCACTCATGACGTCGGCGAAGCGGTACGTTTCGGCGAACAGATAGCCGGTATCAATAAGGATCACCGGAATGCTGGGCAACGCACGCGTCACCAGATGCAGTGCGGCCGCGGACTGCGCGCCGAAGCTCGATGACAACACATGCGGGCCGGGCGTCGTCTGCGCGGCCCAGGCAATGCGTTCCGCCGCCGGCAGTTTCGCCAGCCAGCGGTTGAGGTCGGCACGCGCGCGCAGGTCTTCGGCGGCGGTCAGAAGGTCGGGCGGGTTCATGCAATCACCGTGGCAGGAATCGTGCGCGGGGCTTCCGGCGCAAGTACGCCGGCGCGCAACAGGAAATCACCAAAGTCTTCATCGGTGGACCGTTCGTTTGCATACTGCGCAAACAAGGGATCGAGGGTGGCAAGGATCTCGGTCTCGTCGATGTTCTGGCGGTGCAAGCGGTTGAGGCGCTGACCGCGGAAATCCGCACCGAGTCGCAAGTCATAGCGGCCCGGCGCACGACCGACGAGCGCGATCTCGCCGAGATAGGGACGCGAGCAGCCGTTGGGGCAGCCGGACAGGCGCAACCCGATCGGTGCATCCGACAAGCCATGACGTGCCAGTTGCGCTTCAAGTTTCAGCAGCAACTCGGGCAGGTAACGCTCTGCTTCCGCCATCGCGAGGCCACACGTCGGCAACGCAACGCAGGCGAGCGCATGCCGGCGGATGCCGCTCTGTGCGCGGTAGGCGTCGAGCGCATGTTGCGCGACCAGTGCATCGATTGCGGCGCGATCGTCGGCAGCAACGCCGGCGATGATCACGTTCTGGTTGCAGGTCAGACGGAACTGCACATGGGACGACGCGCCGCAAAGCACACGCGCAATTTCGCGCATGCCGGTGAGCCATGGCTGGCCCGGCGTATCGGCAACGCGGCCAGCATCGATATGCAGAGTCAGGTGCCAGCGACCATCGTCGCCTTCAATCCAGCCGTAGCGATCACCGTTGTTTGCGAAGGCGAAAGGTCGTGCCGGCTCCAATGCAAAGCCGAGACGCTGCTCGACTTCGCGTGTGAACCAGTCGAGGCCACGATGCTCGATCGTGTATTTCAGTCGCGCATACAGGCGCTGGCTGCGATTGCCGAAATCGCGCTGCACGGTCAGCACGCCTTCGGCGAGTGCGAGCAATCGTTCCGGTGGTACGAAGCCAATCACGTCGCCAAGGCGCGGCCAGGTCGTCGGATCGCCGTGGCTTGCGCCCATGCCGCCGCCGACGGCAATATTGAAACCCTTGAGTTCACCGTTCTCGATGATCGCTATCAGGCCGAGATCCTGTGCGAACACGTCGATGTCGTTGGTCGGTGGAATCGCGAGGCCAATCTTGAATTTGCGCGGAAGATACGTAGCCCCGTAGAGCGGCTCCGATTCCTCTTCGCCCAAAGGGAAATGCGCGACCGCAGGTCGCTCCGACCTGTCTTCTCCCGCTGGCGGGAGAAGGTGGTCCGCAGGACCGGATGAGGGCAGCTTTGTGCCGTCGAGCCAGATCTCGTGATACGCGCGCGTGTTCGGCAGCAGATGTTCGGACAGGCGTGAAGCCCACTCGTACGCGATCTGGTGCGCCGAGGACTGCAGCGGATTGGCCGAGCTGACCACGGTGCGATTGACGTCGCCGCAGGCGGCGAGCGTGTCGACCAGGCTCGCATTGATCGCGGCGATTGTCGGTTTCAGCCGTCGCTTGATCACGCCGTGCCACTGAAAGGTCTGGCGCGTGGTGATGCGCAGCGTACCGTTTGCATGCTCGCGCGCAATTGCATCGAAGGCGAGCCACTGCGCTGGCGTCACCACGCCGCCGGGCAGGCGTGCGCGGATCATGAAGGAGTACGCCGGCTCGAGCTTCTGCTGGCGACGTTCCTCGCGCAGGTCGCGGTCATCCTGCTGGTAGCTGCCGTGGAATTTCAGCAGCTTGTTGTCGTCGTCACTGATCGCGCCGGTGATCGGGTCGGCAAGGCCCTTGGCAATACTGCCGCGCAGGAAACGGCTGGCGGCCTTGATGTCTTCGAGGTGAGAGGGCGTGGTCGTCATGTCAGTACACGTCGCGCGCGTAGCGCCCTTGCTGGATCATTTCGGAGAGACGCGACTGCGCGCTTTCTCGATCGAGGCCGCCATGCGTCACGAACACGTCAGCGAGCGCTTCGTGCACGTCCCTGGCCATCTGCGTGGCGTCGCCGCAAACGTACAGACGCGCGCCGCCTTCGAGCCACGCGTGCAACTCGCGACCGTGTTCCCGCAGGCGGTCCTGCACGTAGATTTTCGATTCCTGATCGCGCGAGAACGCCAGATCAAGTCGATGCAGCGCACCTTTGCGCAATGCGTCCTGCCACTCGCTCTGGTACAGAAAATCATCGTGAAAATGCCGGTTGCCGAAGAACAGCCAGTTGCGTCCGCGAGCGCCTGCTTCGTGCCGCTCCTGCACGAACGCACGGAACGGTGCAACGCCGGTGCCCGGCCCAATCATGATCACATCGGTGTCGGCATCGGGCAGGCGGAAGCGATCGTTCGACTCGATGAACACCGGCACACGCCCGCCGTCTTGGCGTGAGATCAGGAACGACGATGCAGCGCCGGAGTGCGCGTGACCGAAGGCTTCGTAGGCGACGTTCGCGACGGTCAGGTGTACTTCGTCGCCGACACTGCGACGGCTCGACGCAATCGAATACAGGCGCGGAGTCAACGGGCGCAATGCAGCGACGAGTTCGTCCGCGTTCCATTCGGCAGGGAATTCACGCAGCAGATCGATCACCTGGCGCGTGTTGAGCAATTTCGCAAGGTCGCTGTTGCGATCCGGTGCGAGCAGGCGATTGAGGTCTTCCGCGCGCGCGTGGGCTGCGTGCGCTGCGATGAACGGACGCGCAAGCCTGGTCAGTTCGCGGCGCGTGCTCAACCAGGCATGCAGCGAGTGCGTTTCACCGGCATGCGTGACGCGCGTCTCGCCGTCCAGATGCAGCGTGTCAAGAACGGCATCGACGAGCGCCGTCGGGTTCGTAGGCCATACACCCAAGGCATCGCCGGGTTCATAACTCAGACCGGAGCCTTCCAGCGACAGTTCGACGTGGTGCACGGCACGTGCACCGTCGCGCGAGACGATGCGCTGGTTGACCAGCAATTCCGCTGCGAACGGACGCTCGCGGCTCCACTCGGCGTTGGCCACGTGGGGACGCAACGCGGTGACCGTCGCGCGCGGCGCGACCGCCTTCAGCGTGTCACGCGCGGCCCCGAGCGCCTGCTCCATCCATGGTGTCGCCACGGTTTCGATATCGACGTCGGCGTCGCCAGCGGCCAATACACGCGCGGCACCGAGTTCGCTCAGGCGTGCATCGAGGCGGCGGCCGATTGCGCAAAACTGCGGATAGGTCGAATCGCCGAGGCCAAGAACGGCGTACTTGAGGTCGACCAGCTGCGGCACGCGTTTGCCGACGATGAAGTCGACCAGCCCGCGTGCGTCATCCGGCGGATCGCCGTCACCCTGTGTGCTGATCACAATGTAGAGCAGACGTTCCGATTTCAGCTCGCGCTGCGGATACGCATCCGCGCGTACGAGCCGCACCGCGAGCCCGGCATTCTCCGCATCGCGGGCGAGTTTCTCCGCGAGCCGCCGGGCATTGCCGGTCTGGCTGCCATAAATGATCGTCAGACGTTCCTGCGGCCCTGCTTCTCGCACGGGTGCGGACGGCAATGCACGCGGGGCGCCGCCGGCGTGGCTTGCCTGCGCGGCGGCATAGCCGGAAAGCCACCACAAGGTGGGTGCATCGAGTCCGTCGAGCAATCGCAGGATCTCAACGGGACCCTCCCCGGGCAGCGGTACGATCGTCGGAGCGGGCAGGGCTGGCACGGCGGAGTCCTGGAATGGACGTCCAGACGTCCGTAATGTGCCTGATGCTAGGCCTGCTCCGGCCGCGACGGAAAGAATAGCTGGTTATGCGCATATGCGACGCGAGCGCAGTGCCGCGGCAGCTCCCGCACGATGGTGCGCTCGCATCCGGGCCAATTCGCAATGCGATTCGCAGTACGACTCAATCGGCGAAGAGCGCGGCGCGCAAGGCGTTCGCGACGGCATCGCCGAAGCAGCACAGAAGAATGGTGTGCGGCGAATGCTCCCTCGCTTCCGCTGCGCGCAGCGTGCGTACTGCAATCGTTGCGGCTTGTTCGACTGGGTAGCCGAATATGCCGCAGCTGATGGCGGGGAAGGCAAGACGTTCAATGGCATAGGCGGATGCGATGCTCAGCGACTCGCGGTAGCACGACGCGAGCAAGTCCGCCTCGCCGTGGGCGCCGCCTCGCCAGACCGGTCCGACGGTATGAATGACGAAGCGCGATGGCAGCCGGAAGCCCGGCGTGATGCGCGCCTCGCCGGCCGGGCAGCGCACGCCTGGACGCACTTGCGCCAGCGAGCGACAGGCCGCGAGCAGCTCGGGTCCGGCCGCTCGGTGGATCGCGCCATCAACGCCGCCTCCGCCCAACAAGGTCTCGTTCGCGGCATTAACGATCGCGTCGACGGCCAGGGTCGTGATGTCGGCTTCGACGATTTGGATCACAACGGTGCCCCCGGAAGATCTGCAAACCGCATTCTGACGCCATTCTGCGAGTCATGAACCGAAATATGTACTGCAGGGTATTGTAATTATACTGCCTAGGACATAATATCTACGTCCATGATGCCCAAGGCAACCGATAGCACCTTCGCGTACCTGATGCAGGACGTGACCCGCCACCTGCGTACGCACTTCGATCGACGTGCAACGCAATTCAAATTGACGCGTGCGCAATGGCGCGCGCTGAAGACAATCCGCCGCAAGGAAGGCGTCTCGCAGACGGAGTTGGCCGACTTCCTCGACATGCAGCCGATCCCCGTCGGTCGCGTCATCGATCGGCTCGAGAAGACCGACTACATCGAACGTCGTGCCGATCCGGCGGACCGTCGCCGCTGGCGCCTGTACCTGACGCCGAAGGCGCACGCCGTCGTTGACGAAATGGAGGTCATCGCCAGTGGCTTGCGCGACGACGCATTGCGCGACGTCAAGCGCGTGGATTTCGAAACACTGCTGCGCGTGCTCGCGCAGATCAAGGACAACCTGGTTGCGCTGGATGGCGCGACAAATGAAGAACGAGGCAAGTCATGAGCGACCAACCATCACAAACCCAACAGGCGGTCGAAGCAAAGACGGCGCCCAAGCGTCGCTGGACGCGGACGCTGATGTGGATCGGCGGGCCGGCGCTGGTGCTCGCAATCGGCGGCTGGCTGTATGTCACGTCGGGGCGCTTCGCTTCGACCGACAACGCCTATGTGCAGGCCGATCACGTGACGGTCGCGCCACAGGTTGGCGGTCGCGTTGTCCAAGTGAATGTGCGCGAGAACGGTGTCGTGCAAAAGGGTGATGTGCTGTTTCGCATTGATCCTGAGCCGCTGGAAATCGCGTATGCGCGCATGCAGGCGCAGGTCGAATCGGTGAAGAGCCTGCTCGATGCAGCGCGCAGTGGATATGCGTCGGCGCAAGCGGACGTGCGTTCGTCGTCGGCCGATCTGAAATACAAGGAACAGCAGTTTGCACGCATGAAGGAACTGCGTGGGCGCGGGTTGATCGCACAGCAGATGCTCGATGACGCGGCCAATAATCTCGCCGCCGCACACGCGAAGAAGGATGCGAATAGCGCGGCGGTTTCGAAGGCACAGAACATGCTCGGCGGCCTGCCGGAAACGCCGGACGAGAAGCTTGCCGGCTACAGGCTCGCACTTGCCCAGCTGGCACAGGCGAAGCTCGACCTCGATCATGCAACCGTACGTGCACCGATGGACGGCACCATCGGCAAGACCACCTTGCAGCCGGGCGACTTCCTCGCCACCGGACAGGCTGCGATGCCCCTGATCGCGAACACGCTATGGGTCGACGCGAACTTCAAGGAAACCGACCTCACGCATGTCGCCGTCGGACAGCCGGCGACGATCGAGGTCGATACGTATCCGGGCAAGAAGTGGAAGGCGCGCGTCGCTTCGATCAGCCCTGCCTCGGGTGCGGAGTTCTCGTTGCTCCCCGCTCAGAACGCCACCGGCAACTGGGTCAAGATCGTGCAGCGCATCCCGGTGCGCCTTGCGCTCGACGAAGCGCAGCACGACGGCATGATCCTGCGCGCCGGCATGAGCACCAACGTCGACATCGATACCGGCAAGCAGAATTCGGTGCTTGGTCGATGGCAGGGTGGTGCGGAGCCTGCCGCGCGCGTTGCGCGCGCGCCCTGAAGCAACATGACACCAACAAACCCCTGCGCACGTGCGCAGGCACGGAGTGAGCCGATGTTCCGCACAACAGACCTATTCCATTCGATTGCGCACTTCGTATACGAAGAGGAGCCCATTGCGGTCCCCTGCGCCGCATCGCGCAACGCAGCGTTCGAGTCGGAGGACATCGTCGGCACCTTGATGCCGGTCTACAGCGAAATCGCGCGCCGCCTGTCGCGCAACGCCTATACCAGCCACGGCGTGGCATAAGCCGCCGCTCGGTCGAATGATGAGCCAGACACACGCCACCCATCGCGAAGTCGCCAACCGCGGACTGCTGGTCGTCTCGGTGATGCTCGCGACGCTGATGCAGGCACTCGACACTACGATTGCGAACGTCGCTCTGCCGAACATGCAGGGCACGCTGTCGGCGACACAAGACCAGATTTCCTGGGTGCTGACCTCGTACATCGTCGCGGCTGCGATCGCGACACCGGCGACCGGCTGGCTCGCGTCGATCATGGGTCGTCGTCGCCTCCTGCTGATCGCGATTGCCGGTTTCACCGTCGCGTCGATCCTGTGCGGCATCGCCACCGGCATCGGAGAGATGGTTGCGTTCCGCTTGCTGCAAGGCCTGTTCGGCGCGTCACTGGTGCCGCTGTCGCAGTCGACCCTGCTCGATGTCTATCCGCGCGAAAAACACGGCGCCGCGATGGCGATGTGGGGCATGGGCGTGATGATCGGCCCGATCCTCGGACCGCCGCTCGGCGGCTGGCTCACCGAGGTCTACAGCTGGCATTGGGTGTTCCTGATCAATGTGCCGATCGGTGCGCTTGCGCTGTTCGGTGTCGCGGCGAGCCTGCCGACGGATGAGACGCACAGTTCGCGTTTCGACTGGCGTGGGTTTGCGTTCCTCGCCATCGGTATCGGTGCACTGCAGCTGTTCCTCGATCGCGGCGAACAGCAGGACTGGTTCGGCTCGGTCGAAATCCAGATCGAGGCTGCGCTCGCATTCCTCGGTTTCTACCTGTACTTCGTGCACTGGAAACTGAGCCTCAAGCCTTTCCTCAATCTCGGCCTGTTCGCGGATCGCAATTTCCTTGCGAGCAACATCTTCATCTTCGTGCTCGGCGTCGTGCTGTTCGCGACGATGGCGCTGTTGCCGCCGTACCTGCAGGGTCTGATGAACTACCCGGTCATCACCACGGGTCTATTGCTCGCGCCGCGCGGCATCGGAACATTGATTGCGATGATGCTGGTCGGTCGCCTCATGGCGCGCGGCGCCGACGCGCGCGTACTCGCCGGCATCGGAATGCTGCTGACCGCGTATTCGCTGTGGCAGATGATGCACTTCAACCTCGAAGTGCCGCAGCACGTGATCGTCGCGACCGGCGTCGTGCAGGGCCTCGGCCTCGGCCTCGTGTTCGTGCCGATCTCCACAGTCGCGTATTCGACGCTGCCGCAGAGTACGCGTACCGAAGCGGCCGGCATCTTCAGCCTGATGCGCAACATTGGTTCCAGCGTCGGCATTTCGATCGTGATAACCCTGCTTTCACGCAACACGCAGATCAATCACGCCGAAATCGCGTCACGCCTAACGCCGTTCGGCGGCAACATGGCGCAGATGCCATCCGCGTTCAGCAATTCCGTCGGCGGCCTCGCTGCGCTAAACGGCGAAGTCACGCGCCAGGCTTCGGCGATCGCGTTCCTCAACGACTTCTGGTTGATGATGGTGATGACGGTGGTGGCGATTCCGCTGCTGTTGCTGCTGCGGCCGGTGAAGTCGAGCGCCGTGCCGGCTATAACGGCAGATCACTAAGGCGCTCTGTCATTCCCTGAGCGCTATTGAATGTGCCCGGTTTTTGCTTGCGCCGCGTAAGCTCGTATGACTGGATTGGCTTTCGCCCGCGCTGAGTCGATGAATTCATCCAGTATCTCTTTCGCACGATCACTGCGGGAGACCCAATGGCCCAACCCGTGCAGTGCAGACACCTGGCATTGTTCATTGCAGCCCAACGCGCATTTCATGACGCGCACGGATTCTTCGATCATGCGGTCAGTTGCGTCCGCCTGGTGGGGTTTGACGACAAAGATGTCCCAGAACATGTAGCAAATGTATCCAAGATGGCCAGAAAATGAATACCCGATTCGTTCCACGGGTTCGTTGCAGTATCGATCAAAATAATTCCTATAGAGCTGGCCGATCGCCTCGATCGCAGCTACGCGTTTGACGTCATCGCCTGGCTGCAAGTAGGCGAACGGGATGTTGCTGCAGGAGTTGTTGAAGATAAGCTCGATCCCAATGCCAATCTGCTCCGCCGAAAATTCGCTGTGGATGGTTGAATCGTCCATTGCCCTGACGATGAAGTCGAGATGTGAATCCGGCGACAGTTGGTTGAATTCGGTCGAATTGTCGAGCGTCACCGGATCGCTGCCCTCTGTTTGTCCGAACACTTCGCTTCGCCAGATTGTGTAATCCATGATCGCGTTGGCCGATGACATGTCTAGTTGTTTTCGAAAAATCCGGATGCTCGCCGACGATGGATGCCGCGTCAATGCGCATTGGGTTCAATTCAGCACGAGTTGAACACGCGCGATCACCAAATGGGTCAGGTAGCATTGCGCAATGGTCGAACCATTCCCGGTGAATCCGGTATTGCGCTTGGATTGCGGCGTTGCATTGCTGCGCCCGTGGCACACTGCCGACCTCGAAAGCCTCGTCGCCAACGCAAGCCACGCGGATGTCTCGCGCGGGTTGCGCGATCGCTTCCCGTATCCCTATACCGGCGATGATGGTCGCGCGTGGCTCGCGCGTGCGGTCGACGAATCCGATCGCGCGTGGGCGATCGAGATCGACGGCGCGGCGGTCGGCGGCGTCAGCCTGCATCCGGGTGTCGACGTGCATCGCCATTCGGCGGAGTTGGGCTACTGGATCGGGCGCAACTACTGGGGCCGCGGCGTGATGACTACGGTGCTGGCCGCGTTCGCGGACCGCGCGATGTCCGCGTTCCGCCTGCATCGGTTGTTTGCGACCGTGTATGCGAGCAACCCGGCATCGATGCGCGTGCTGGAGAAGGTTGGATTCGAGCGCGAGGGCGTGCAAAAGTCGGCCGTGATGAAGCGTGGCGAATTGCTGGATCTGCATGTTTATGCGCGGGTGCGCGCGGAGTTGGGGTCGGTTCTGGGACAATGAGGCTGCGCGAACGGTCGAAGGTACCTGTCGATAGATTGGTGGAACTAGAGCCCAACCGGTAGCGAGACGCATGCCGAAGGGAATCCTTCTCCCTTCGGGATCGTAGGCCGCCCTCTGGCGGGCTACGATCCCGGAGGGTGAAGGAAAATTCAATGCAAATCAGCGGAGCAGGCGATGGGAAACGACAAGGATTCTGAATCGCCATGGGCACGCGCTCGCGTGCGTACGCCGGAGATAGCTCGCAAGGAGCAAGGTCCGCGGCGCGGAGCCCCAGCGCCTTCTCGCCAAGCGAATGAAAATCCGCAGCGAACACGGCAGGCTCCGCCAGCGCATGCAGGTGAAGCTTGGGAGGGCGGCAATGCCGCACAGCCCGCGCCCGCGCGCGAAGCGCGCCTGTACGGCCTTAATGCTTGTCTCGCCGCGTTCGCGAAGCGGCCCGATGCCTTGCGCAAGGTCTATCTGATCGAGGCGCGCATCCCCGCGTTGAAGAACGTGCTCGCGTGGTGCGTGAAGCATCGGCTCGGCTATCGCGTGGTCGAAGAAGCGGACCTCGACAAGTTGACCAGCTCGCGTCATCACGAAGGTGTCTGCTTCGACATGCAGCGTACGCCGCCGCTCGATCTCGCGAACCTGCTCGCATCCCTGCCGCAAGCGCCTGCGCCTTCATTGCTGCTGTGGCTCGATGGCGTCGGCAATCCGCACAATCTTGGTGCGCTATTGCGTAGTGCCGCGCATTTCGGTGTCGGCGGCGTGATCGTGCCGCGCTCAGGAGGGCTTGATGTCTCCGGCGCCGCCGCACGCGTGGCCGAGGGTGCGGCGGAAATCGTGCCCTTGGTACAGGCGAATTCGGCGATGGATGCGCTGGCTACGATGCGTGCGCAGGGCTACGCGTTTGCGGCGACGGTGCCGCGCGATGGGCTTTCGCTGTACGCGACCGCGTTGCCGCGGCGGCTTGTGCTCGTGTTCGGCGCCGAGGGCGAGGGCATGAGCGAGGCGATGATGGATGCCGCCGGGTTGCGTTTGTCGATTCCGGGTAGCGGTGCGATCGAGAGTCTCAATGTTGCAGCGAGCGTTGCCGTGTTGCTGGGCGAGTATTGGCGGCAGCGCGCTGCGGATCGCTAGCCCAGGTCTGGGCGCGGGTCTGCTGGAGCGCCTTTGCGAGAGCAGTTTTGTGAGAGCGGCTTCAGCCGCGATGCTCTCCTCAGTTCTGCCAGAGAACAAGAGCATCGCGGCTTAAGCCGCTCCCACAGGTTCCGGTCCGGGCTTCCAGTGGATTCTTCCGCAGCGGTTACTCGCTGGCTTCGTTCGCGAACGCACCGGGAGCCGAACCGAAATCGCCCTGTGCCTGCGCCGCAAGATAGGCGCTAACCGCATACACCGCGACGTTCTGGCGCAATTGTTCGGGATCGATCTTGTCGAGCGTGTCGTTTGCGGTGTGGTGCCAGTCGAAGTAACGCGTCGCGTCCTGGTGCAGGGACAGCGCGGCCATGCCGACCTTGTGCATTTCAGAGAGATCGGAGCCGCCGTTGCCCGGCGCCTTCGCGTCGTATTCGACACCGAGCGGCTTCAGCACCGCGGCGATCTGATCGACCGCGCCCCGCGCTTCGGGTTTCACGCTTGCGGTAATCAGGCGGACGCGATCCGCGCCGGAATCCGATTCGCTGCCGAGTACGGCATGCGCGATGGTCTTCGCATTGTTGGTCGCGAACACCTTGCCACCGTAGAGACCGGCTTCCTCGTCGGCGAATGCAACGACGCGAATACTGCGCGCCGGCCGCGTCGGCAATTGCGCGATCAGATGCGCGGCGCCGACCGCGATGCCGATGCCGACGCCGTCGTCGATCGCGCCCGTGCCCGGGTCCCAGGAATCAAGGTGGCCGCCCATGACAAAATACTCGTCGGGCTTCTTCGAGCCGCGCAGCTCCGCGATCACGTTGGCGCCCGTGAAGTCGCCTTCGATGCCGCAGTCGAGCGCGAGCTTGATCGTGACCGGCTTGCCCGATTTCAGCTCGCGTTCGAGCTCGTCTGCATCCGGACTCGACAAAGCCGCTGCCGGAATGGGCGCGACACCCTTCGCGAAATTCGTGACGCCGGTATGCGGCAGTCGATTGGTGTCGGTGCCCGCCGAGCGCAGCAGGAATGCGACGGCGCCCTTGGTCGATGCCAACGACGGGCCTTGCGTGCGCACATGCGAACCCACGCCGTAATCGTGTCCATCGGGATGCGCGTGCATGCGCGGACCGACGTAGACGATCTTGCCGCGCACGCTGGAAGGATCGGCTGCGTTCAGCGCATCGAATGAATCGAAACCGACCACCTCGGCATTGATGCCACCCGCCGGTGTGCCGGGCGAATGGCCAAGCGCGAGGAGCGCCAGCGGCTGCGGATACGGGGCGAGGATCTCGCCGTGTTCGCTGCGACGTACCCACTTCGGATAGGTGACCGGTTCGGTCCAGACCTTGTCGAAACCGAGCGCCTTGAACTTCGCGATGACCCAGTCGCGCGCCTTCGCGTCGTTCACGCCGCCGGCGAGGCGCGCGCCGATTTCGGTAGTCAGGCCGGCGGTGAAATCCCACGCGGCGTCATCGTGCACCGCCTTGTCGCGCAATTGTTCGGCGACCTGAATGTCGGCCGTGGCGATCGTGGTCGGTTTGTTCGCCGCAAATGCAGCGGGCGAGGCGAGCAGCAGGGAGATGACGATCGGAAGCGTTCGGCGCATGGCGGAGTTCCGTTGGGGAAAACCGCCATTATGCGCGCCGGTCACGCGATGCGTTTGGGCCAAAGGTCATGCGACGCAGAGAGCCATTGAACCTCGCGCCATATCGCGTGCGCGCTCGGCGCACGCGATGCCGAATCACGCGGTTCAGCTCTTCTTGAGCAGGTCGCGAATTTCGGTCAGCAGAACGACATCGGCAGCAGGTGGCGCCGGAGCCGCTTCTTCCTTCTTGACGAGACGGTTGACGAGCTTCACGACAAGGAAGATGGCCGCGGCAACGATCGCGAACTGGATGAGCGTGTTGAAGAACGCGCCATACATGAGTGCGACCTCGCCCTTGCCATCGGGACCTGCCGCCTTGAGGATCCACTTGTAGGCAGAAAAATCGACGCCGCCAATCAGCACGCCGATCGGCGGCATGATGACCTGATCGACCAGGGATGTGACGATCTTGCCGAACGCGGCGCCGATGACCACGCCGACGGCGAGGTCGATGACATTTCCGCGCATCACGAACGACTTGAACTCTGAAACCATGCCCATGATTCTCTCCCGGACCGCGTTGTGGATTGTCTGCCGCCAAAAAGGGGCGGCTTACTCTACCCGAAGGTCATTGCGATGGACGAAGGGACAGGTCAAACAATGTCACCATCGAGCACAGCAAAGTCGCCGAGCTGCGCGCGCACATGGTCGCCGCGTTGCAGCGCCGCAACACCCGCGGGCGTGCCGCTGAAAATCAGGTCGCCGGCCTTGAGTTCCCATAGTTTGGAGAGCTCGTGAATGATGGCCGCAACCGGGAAGATCATCGCGTCGATATCCGATTGCTGGCGGCTTTTTCCGTTCACCTGCAGCGACAGCAGCGCATGCTGCGGATGGCCAATGGCGGCCACCGGATGAATCGCCGACACCGGCGCCGAGGCGTCGAAGCCCTTGGCCACATCCCAGGGGTGTCCCTTAGCCTTTGCTATCGCCTGCAGATCACGGCGCGTGAGGTCGAGGCCGACGCCGTAGCCATAGACGCAATCCAGCGCGCGCTCGAGCGGAATGTCGCGTCCACCGGATGCCAGCGCGACGATCATCTCGACTTCATGGTGCAGGTCCTGCGTCGCTGGCGGATACGCAATGTCGGAGCCATCGGTGACGATCGCATCGGCGGGCTTCATGAAGAACATTGGCTGCCCGCGTTCGACGCTCGCGCCCATCTCCTTCGCGTGGTCCGCGTAGTTGCGGCCGATGCAGTAGATGCGGTGAAGCGGAAAGCGATTATCGCTTCCTGCAACCGGCAGGCTGGGCATCGATGGGGCGGCAATGACGTAGGGCATGATCGGAATCCGTGGAGGCGCAACACGCAGGATAGCAGTGCGTCTCAGGCGCGGCTGCCGGGCTTGCCCGCGCGCGCCTCCTTGCGCCACATCAGCTTGAGGCCGGACCAGGTCGCGTCGATAGCGCAGACCTTGATGTCGACCAGGCCCATCGGCAATGCGATGGCGCGAACGGTGTCCTCGGTGATGTCGGTGCGAACGCCGGAACTCTTCTTCGGCCACGAAATCCAGATCACGCCATCCGCCGGCAGCCGCGCCGACAAGGATTTAAGTTCCTTGCCAAGCTGCACGGCCTTGTCGGCAAACACGTGGACGAGATCGAACGCGGCACGCGGACCAATCAACAGGAGCGCATGCTCATCCGCAGCGACCAGGGCTGCATAGTCGCCAGGCGCACTGCGCACCAGCACGCGCACGTGCGGCGCGAGTCCCAGCTTCTGCCAAACGGGTTTGCCGGAATAGCCGGTTGGTGCGGCAGGTGACATCTGTCATCTCCAGCAGGTGATCGCGGCGCCTTGCGACGTTGGTTCGATGCGACGAGTCTATGGCAGACTTGGAGACCGTGTGTCGCAGGAATCAGGAAACGTGGAGAAATCCGATTTGTTGAACCAATTGCGCATCGATCGCAGCGAGCCTGCGGCGGGCGTACATGCCTCGCGCACATGGATCGGTGTCGTTGTCGCGGCGTTGGTATTGATCGTGCTCGCGACGGCTGCCTGGTGGTTCCTGCTCGGTGGCAAGGCGATCGAGGTCGAGGCCGCCACCGCGGCTGCACCGGCGAGTGGCGATTCGGGCTCCACGGCCGTGCTGCAGGCGACCGGTTATGTGACTGCGCGGCGCCAGGCGACCGTATCGGCGCAGATCACCGGCACCATGCTGGATGTGCTGATCGAAGAAGGCGAGCATGTCGAAGCCGGCCAGGTGCTGGCGCATCTGGAGGACACCGCGCAACAAGCAAATCTCCATCTCGCGCAGGCGCAAGTCGCGTCGGCGAAAGCGCTGGTCGGTCAGTACCAGGCACAACTTGCGCAATCGCGTCGCGATCTCGCGCGCCAGCAGGACTTGATCGGCCGCAAGCTGGTTTCGCAGCAGGCGCTTGAAACGGTACGCACCCAAGGCGAGACCTTGAGCTCGCAGCTGGCGGCGCAGCAGCGCCAGGTCGATCTTGCGCAGGCGCAGTTGCGCGGTGCTCAGGTGCAGCTCGACTACACGACCGTACGCGCGCCGTTCAGCGGTGTCGTCATAGCGAAATCCGCGCAGGTCGGCGAAATCGTCTCGCCGTTTTCCGCCGGTGGTGGTTTCACGCGCACCGGCATCGGCACCATCGTCGACATGGACTCGCTCGAGATCGAAGTCGACGTCAACGAGTCCTACATCAAGCGAGTGCTTGCGAAGCAGCCTGTCGAAGCGGTGCTTGACGCGTATCCGGACTGGAAGATCCCGGGCCATGTCATCGCGATCATTCCGACCGCGGACCGCGGCAAGGCGACGATCAAGGTGCGCGTCGGTTTCGACCAGAAGGATGCTCGCATCGTGCCCGACATGGGTGTGCGCGTTTCCTTCCTGGAAGAAGCGAGCACGGTTGGGGCGCTGGCGCCGCCGGTTGCGCGTGGAGCGCTGGTGCCGGCGACGAGCATCGTGCAGCGCGACGGCAAGAGCGTGGTGTTCTCGATCGATGGCGATCGCGCACACATTCATGCGGTCACGGCCGGGCAGACATCCGGTGACCAGCGCCTGGTCGACGTTATTGCTGCTGGTACGCGCGTCGTGCGCGCGCCGACCGCGGAGCTTGCGGATGGCGCGCGCGTGCGGGTGAACAAGTAGTTGTCATTGACATCCCCACCCAACCCTCCCCTCGGAGGGCAGGGCTTGAGCGAAATCCACAGCCAATCCTCTTCCCGGGGAAGGCTTGAGCAAAGAGGTAGACCATGAGCACACTCGTCGAGATTCGCAACGTCAGCAAGGTGTACGAGCGCGGCAAGCAGAAGGTCGAAGTGCTGCATCACATCGATCTCGATATCGCGAAAGGCGATTTCCTCGCGCTGATGGGACCATCGGGTTCAGGCAAGACGACCTTGCTCAACCTGATCGGTGGGCTGGATTCTCCGACCGAGGGAAGCATCGGCGTCGGCGGGCAGCGCATCGATCAGCTGAGCCAAGGCGCGCTCGCGAACTGGCGTTCCTCGAACGTCGGCTTCATTTTCCAGTTCTACAACCTGCTGCCGATGCTTTCCGCGCAGAAGAATGTCGAACTGCCGCTGCTGCTGACCAAACTCGGCGCGGCGCAGCGCAAGAGGAATGCAGGCATCGCGCTGCAACTGGTCGGCCTCGCCGATCGCGCAAGCCACAAGCCGACCGAGCTTTCAGGCGGCCAGCAGCAACGCGTCGCGATCGCGCGCGCGATCGTTTCGGACCCGAACCTGCTCGTGTGCGACGAACCGACCGGCGATCTCGACCGCCAGTCGGCGGAGGACGTGCTCGGCTTGTTGCAGATGCTCAATCGGGATCACGGCAAGACCATCGTCATGGTCACGCATGATCCGAAAGCGGCCGAGTATGCGAGCCACACGCTGCATCTCGACAAGGGCACGCTGGTCGAGCAGGCGCAACACGCCTAAGGAGCATCGTCGTGAAATACCTGCACTTGATCTGGGCGGCGCTGTTCCGGCGCAAGACCCGCACGATCCTCACCCTCGTCTCGATCATCGCTGCGTTTCTGCTGTTCGGCCTGCTTGATGCGGTGCGCGTCTCGTTCGCCGAGGCGGGCCAGTCGGCCAATGGCGCTGAACGCCTGCAGACCGGCGCGCGCCTGTCCTTCATCCAGCCGCTGCCCAAGAGCCTGGGCGCGCAGATTGCAATGGTTCCCGGCGTCAAGGACGTGGCCCACGCGAACTGGTTCGGCGGCGCATACCAGGACCCGCACAACCAGATCTTCACCTTCGCGGTGAGTCCGAACTACCTCGATGTGTATCCGGAGGTCGAGGTCTCGGCCGAGGAACGCAAAGCATACGACGCCGACCTCAACGGCATCCTCGCCGGCGAGACCGTCGTGAAGAAATACGGCTGGAAGATCGGCGACAAGATTCCGCTGCAATCACAGATCTTCCCGAACAAGGAAGGCAGCAAGAACTGGAACTTCAATCTGGTCGGCGTGATGAAGTCCAAGGACTCCAAGGCGTTCCAGAGCCAGATGATCATCCTGCACTGGAAGAATTTCGACGAGACCACGCCCTACAACCGCGGCTCCGTCGGCTGGTACATCAGTCGTGTGGCAGACATGAGCCAGTCCGATCGGGTTGCCAAGGCGATTGACGCGCTGTCGGCGAATTCGGATCACGAAACCAAGACGCAAACCGAACAGGCGGCGACCGCGAACTGGATCAAGCAGATGGCGGATATCGGCCTGATCGTGACCTCGATCATGGGCGCGGTGTTCTTTACCCTGGTTCTGCTCACCGGCAACACGATGATGCAGGCGGTGCGCGAACGCACCTCGGAACTTGCGGTGCTCAAGACCATAGGATTTTCCAATCGCAGCGTGCTGACGATGGTGCTGGCGGAATCCGTGTTGCTGCTTGTGCTCGGTGGCCTGATTGGACTCGGACTGGTCAGCCTGATCGGCCTGTTCCTGCCAGCGATGAGCGGTGGAATGATCACGCATACGCACGTCGGCGCAAAAAGCTGGTCGCTCGGCATCGCCCTCGCGGTCGCAATTGGCGTCGTCGTGGGTGCGTTGCCTGCGATGCGTGCGATGCGCCTGAATATCGTTGATGCACTGGCTGGCCGCTGAGGAGAAGATTCAATGAAATTCCTGATAGGGCTTCTCACGTTTTTCGTCGTCATAGTCGGCGTATTCGTGTTCCTCAGCCTCCCCTGGCAGGCACTGCCAGTGCTGCTCGTCGCGCTCGCGCTGTGGATGTTGCTGACCCGCCGGGGCCAGCAAGCCGCTTCCGTCACCGGCATCGGCATCAGCACGCTGACCGAGCGTCTCGGCTCGTCGGCGGTCATCGTGGTTGGCATCGCGGGCGTCGTGGCGGTGCTCGTTGCGATGCTCGCGATGGCGCATGGGTACAGCGAAACGCTGCGCCGCACCGGTAGCGACGATACCGCGATCGTGATGCGCGGCGCGTCCGCTTCGGAAGTGTCTTCAGTGCTCGGTCACGATGCCACGCTGGTGATCGCGCAAGCGCCTGGCATCGCGAAAGACGACGAGGGAAAGCCGATCGCGTCGCCAGAGCTGGTTGTCGCCGCGAACCTGCCGATGAAGGGCGGCAACCCGGAAGAGGATTTCGGCAGCGTGCAGTTGCGCGGCATCGGCGACGAAGCGTGGAAGTTGCGCACCAACGCGAAGATCATCGCTGGCCGCCGGTTCACGCCCGGCCTGCGCGAGCTCGTGGCCGGCACGGGGGCGCAGCGCCAGTTCGACGGTCTCCAGGTCGACCACGACATCAAGCTCGGCAACCAGCTGTGGAAGGTCGTTGGTATCTTCGAATCGAAGGACGCGATGGATTCGGAATTGTGGGGCGACGCCGACGTGGTCGGGCCGACCTATCGGCCGAGTGGAGCGAAGAGCGCGAGCTCGGTATTCGTGCGCCTGACTGGTGCCGATGCGTTCGAACCTTTCAAGGCGTCGCTGGCGTCGGATCCACGCCTGCAGGTTGACGTCGATACGACCACGAGCTATTTCAGCAAGCAATCGGAAGGCATGTCGAAGGTGATCACCACGATCGGCATTGTCGTCGGGGCGATCATGGCAATCGGCGCCGTTTTTGGTGCGCTCAACACGATGTTCGCGGCCGTTGCGACACGAGCGCGCGAAATCGCGACCCTGCGAGCGATCGGTTTTCGCGGTGTACCCGTCGTCGTTGCGATCATGCTCGAAACGATGCTGCTCGCATTGCTTGGAGGAATCCTCGGTGGCTTGATCGCCTGGCTGATCTTCAATGGCTATACCGCATCAACGCTTGCTGCCGGGTCGACCGGGCAATTGACCTTCGAGTTCAGCGTCTCGCCCGCGGTGCTGTGGACCGGCATCAAGTGGGCGTTGGCGATCGGCTTCATCGGCGGTCTCTACCCCGCCTTGCGCGCGGCGCGTTTGCCGGTGACGACCGCCTTGCGCGAGCAGTAGGAAGCATTGCGCGCGCGGCGTTGCCGCGCGCGCAATCGGCATCGAGTGCGTGCCTCACGTTGTTCAATCAAGGCATGACCGGCGGATGGTAGGCCAGGGTCAAACCCAGTCCCCACAGCAGTAGCAGCACCAGCGGCAGGTGCACGACGAGCTGCATGAAGGTGAAGCCGACGATGTCGCGCGCCTTCAAGCCGAGAATGCCGAGCAGCGGCAGCATCCAGAACGGATTGATCAAATTCGGCAACGCCTCGGCCGCGTTGTAAACCTGCACCGCCCAGCCCAGGTGCACCTGCAGGTCGTTCGCGGCCTGCATCACGTACGGCGCCTCGATGATCCACTTGCCTCCGCCTGACGGTACGAAGAAGCCGAGGACCGCCGAATAAGCGCCGATCACCAGCGCATAGGTGTCCTTCGACGCGAGTGTGACGAACAGCGTCGCCAGGTGGTGCGCGAGCGTCTGGCCGTCGCTGCCCTTCGCCGTGGTGAGGATACCGGCGATGCCGCCGTAGAGTGGAAACTGGATCAGCACGCCGGTGGTTGCCGGCACGGCGCGCGCGACCGAATCGAGGAACTGGCGCGGCCGCCAGTGCAACAGCAAGCCGGTGATCAGGAACAGGAAGTTGTAGGTGTTGAGATTCGAGATCGCGCTGACAAAACCCTTGGCCGCGACCTCCTTGCCGAGCCAGGCGATGCCGAGCACGCCGAGTGCGACACTCAACAAAGGGCTGTACTCGAGCCATTCTCCGGGACGTCGGCGCGACTCGGCAGAGGTGCTGGCGGGCATCTGCAAATCGACACCGCACGCGGCTGCATCGCGCGCGCTTGCTTCCGCGGGCGCCGTCCACCACGCGATCAGCATCGACACGGCGATGAGGACGGCCGTCAGCAGCATCGATTGCCACAGCAGGATCGTCTCGGTGAACGGGATCACGCCGGTGATCTTGAGCACGGGTGCAGGCAGACTCGAGGGATTGGCCTGCAATTGCGCCGCCGAGGAGCTCAACCCCATTGCCCAGCTCGCACCGAGGCCGAGATAAGCGGCGGCGCCTGCTGCTCGATAGTCGAAGCGCAAATCCGCACGGCGCGCGAGCGCACGCACGAGCAGGCCCGCGAAGATCAGGCTGAAACCCCAGTTCAGCAGCGAGGCAAGCATGCTGATCAGCGCAATGTACGCGATCGCGCCGCGGCCACTGCGAGGTACACGCGCGAGGCCATCGATCACTTTCGCGACCGGCGGCGATGTCGCGACGACATAGCCACCGATGACGACGAAGACCATCTGCATCGTAAACGGTATCAGGCTCCAGAATCCGTCGCCGAATGCGCCGGCCGTACTCACCGGTCCCGCGCCAAGACCAAGCGCAGCCAGCGCAACGATGACCACCCCGAGCGCAGCAAACGCAAACGCATCCGGAAACCAGCGCTCGGCCCAGGCCGCCGAGCGCAGCGCTGCATGCGCCATCCAGGTGTCGTGCGAACGTTCACTCATGGCAGACCTCCGAGGTGCAAGATCCAACACTATTCGCCGTATCGCGTTTCCTGCAAGTCAAAGATGGGCGGCGGGTCGCGCCACGGCGCCACGCGCGCGTCAGCTGCGCTCGCGTGCAAAGGCAATAAGCGCGACGCCCGCGAGAATCACGCCCATGGCCACGATATCGAACGAATGCACGATTTCGCCACCGAACAACGCGCCGACTATCACCGCCACCGGCGGATTCACGTACGCGTAGCTGGTGGCAAGGGAAGGCCGCACGGTGTTGAGAAGATAGAGGTACGCGGTGAAGCCAATCAGTGAACCTGCGATGGCGAGGTAGACCACGGCCAGGCTTGCCGACAACGGTGGCGCCACCGGCCAGCGCTCGCCGATCGCGAGTGCGAAAACCAGTAACAGCGCGCCTCCGGTCAGCATCTGCGCCGCTGTATTCATCGCCGCTGCCGGCATGTCTCGACGCTTGCTCCAGACCGAGCCAAATGCCCATGAACCCGCAGCGACAATCAGGGCCAGCGCGCCGAGAGGAGCTCCGTTCATGCTGCCGCTGAGATTGAGCAGGACTACCCCGGCGAACCCGACACCAAGCCCGAGCCACTCCATGCGGCGCGGCCAATGGCCGTATAAACCGCCAAATACCGCAGCGAACAGCGGCATGCTGGCTACGGCGACCGCGGATAATCCGGAGGCGACGCTCTGTTCGGCATAGCACACCAACCCGTTACCGAAGCCGAGCAGCATTGCTCCCGTCAGCGCCGAATTGATCCATTGCACGCGCGTCGGCGCGGCCTTGCCGCGCCAGCGCAGGAACGCGTACAGCACGCCGCCCGCGCAGAGGAAACGCACGGCTGCCATCAGGAACGGCGGATAGATCGCCACGCCGACCTTGATCGCCAGATAGGTCGAGCCCCAGACGAAATAAAGTGAAACCAGCGCGACGGGAACCAGCACGGCACGACTCAGAAACACGGGTGCCGGCGGTTGCGTTTCGATGGCAGTACAGTTGGAGGTATCGTTCATGGGGGGGCGTGGGCCGGGCAGTTCAACGCACAGAGGCGCTATCGCACAGGATACGGTGTAGGTTGGTTCGCGCGCGAGGCCCGCTCCCGACGATCAAGCGGGAGCCACTCGCGACTCCAGCTTGAGCAGCCGCCGCTTGCGTGGCGGACCCCAGCGCCAGCCACCCGGCTGGCCGTCGGCGCGCACGACGCGATGGCAGGGCACCACAAACGCGAACCGGTTCGATGCGCAGGCGCGCGCGACAGCCCGCGCTGCGCGCGGCGCTTCAATCGCTTCGGCAATCTGCGCATAACTTCGCGTCTCGCCGCGCGGAATGCGCGTGAGCGCCTGCCACACGCGCCACTGGAAGGCGGTGGCGCGCAGGTCGAACGGCGGCAGCGGCGCATCCGGCGGCGCCGCACCGGAAATGTCCGAGAGCACGCGCTCGACCACGGTGCTCAGCCACTCGTCGCGACCATTGTCGATGCGTTCGATTCGCGCCTGCGGAAACTCGGTGCGCAGCTCGGTCAGCAAGCGCTCGTCGTCGCTGCCAATCGAAACCGCGCAGATGCCGCGCTCGGTCGCGGCGACCAGCAGTTGTCCCAGTGCAGTCGCAAGCGTCGTGTAGCGCAATTCGGCGCCGGCGCCACCACGGCGATAGTCGGCGGGCGTCATCCCGAGCAGCGCATTCGCCTGCTCGTAGACGCGACTGCCCGAACCGAAGCCGGCGTCGTATACCGCGTCGGTGATACCGCTACCCTGACGCAGTGCGGACTTGAAGGCATCGAGTTTGAGCTGGCGCGCGTATTCGGCCGGCGACAACCCGAAGCGCGCACGAAAGCGCCTCTGCAGGTAAGTCGGGCTGAGGCCGACCGCCTGCGCGAGGTCGCCGAGACTCGTGTTCTCGCCGCGAGCGGATTCGATCAGCGCGCGGGCGTGTTCGAGCGGGTCGTTGCTGTGCATTTGTGCGTTCATGGCCCGCACGATACGACGCGCCCCATAGCCCCGCCATCCGATTCTTGTGCCGAGGTCAGCGCGAAGAGGCCGCAGGCGCTTCGCGCGAGGGCGATACTGGCACGACCGTGAATTCCCCTTCGATCACCCCTGGTGGTGGCGCGGCGGATGCGCCTGGCGTATTGACGCCGGACGCAGGGGATGCGGAGGCCGGTGAACCGGCGCGCACCGCGCGCACGACCATGAAAATCGTGCCGCCAACCGCAAGCGCGACCAGGGCAAACACGCTGAACGCGATCAGCAGGGCCGCAACGAGGAGCCCGATAACGCCGACCAGAAGACGGGCCAGGGGATGCCGCGGACGGTATGCGCGGTAGGAACCAAGGAACATCGCTGCTACTCCGTATGCGAAAATGCGTGCCCGTTCGGACAAACGCATGGGCTCATTGTGGGGCCATGCGCAACGCTGACAAGTGCTGAAAGATGGCATGAACGACTCACCGCCGCTGTGCCGGCTCGAAGAAATTCCGGATGGCGACGCCATCGCGGCGCGCGTGGACAGCGCTGCCGGGGGTTTCGAACTGATCGTACTGCGCCAGGGCGAGTGCGTGTTTGCTTACCACAACGAATGCCCGCACGCCGGGCGCAATCTCGATTACGCGCCGGGGCGCTTTCTCGTCCGTGACGGCCAACTGACCTGCGCGGTGCACGGCGCGACGTTCGCCGTGACGTCCGGCGCGTGCCTCGGCGGACCTTGCCGCAGTGGACTTGTCGCAATGCCGATCGAGGTCGTGGACGGCGATGTGCGTCTGCGCTGAGCCCCGCCGGAGAACGCGCCGAAGCAACGGCGCGCGCGTGGCGTTCAATCAACCTGTACGTGGACATCCTGACGGGCGAGCTGTCCGCTGCCGCAGGCGAAGTTCGAAGACGTGCCGAGCACCGAGCGCGTGCGGATGTGCGAGCCAGTCACCGCGGTCGGCGCGCTCAGCACATCGAGCCGGTAGCGACCGATGTCAGCCGCGGCTACGTCATTGAACGTGAACCCCGCATGCGCATCGGCAGCGCTGAATGCGGACTGCCGCGTTTGCAGATCGACGAGGCGAACGACCGCCGTGCGCAGCGGTTTGCCGGCGGCATCGTATGCCGTGCCGGCGACGCTGCAGGCGTCGGTCGCCGCGAATGCGCCGAATGCAGGCGTTGCAAGAACGAGGACCAAGGTAAGGCGGATCATGACGCACCTCCGATGAGTGGAAAGCGTCCTTGCGAAGTCTCTCCCTGGGATCATCCTACTCCGTTGTCACTTCGCCGCCTGTTGCATGGGCTGCGGACAGGCATGGCCGAATTCGGCCGTCGAAAGGCGCTCGGAAAAGGATTGTCGGGTGCTGGAATGCTTGCGCGTAGCGGCAAGTCACCAGGAGCGGGCTTTGACTTCCGGTCCGTGGCGTCCTGCTTCAGCCGCGCCCGAACAGCAGGTTCACCGACACCAGCATGATCGTGAGCATCAGCAGCGTCAGCGGAATGCCCACGCGCAGGAAGTCTCGCTGGCGATAGCCGCCTGGGCCGGCAACGATCTGGATCACCGGATTCGCACTCGGGATGATGAACACGTTCGAGGTAGAGATGGCGACCACGAGTGCATAGACTGCGGGGTTGCCGCCGGACGCGAGCGCGACGTTGATCGCCATCGGCACCATCATTACGGTCGCGCCGACGTTCGACACGACCTGCGCGCAGAACAGGGCGAGGAGCGCGATGACCGCCTGCAGTCCCCATTGCGGCCAGCTGCCCAGATACTTCAACACTTCCTGCGCAATCCATGCGGCGGCGCCGGTCGAATCCATCGCCCAGCCGAGCGGGATCAGGCAGGCGAGGGTGAAGATGGTCTTCCAGTTGATGGCGGCGTAGGCCTCGTCCATGTTGAGCACGCCGGTCAGCAGCATGCCGACCGCGCCGACCAGCATCGCGATCGACAGTTTGATGTCGGTGAAAAGTCCGAGGCTCATCGCCAGCGCAAAAAACATCGCGGCATGCCAGATCTTGCTCGGGCGCTGTTCGTCCTTTGGATAGTCGGTGACGACAACGAAATCGTGCGACTCGGCTGTCTGCGCCAGGTCGCGCCAGAAGCTGTGCAGCACCAGCGTATCGCCGGCGCGCAACGCGACGGTGCGCACATCCTCGCGAAACACCTGCTCGCCGCGATTCACCGCAAGCACCGAAATGCCGTGGGTCTTGCGCAGACGCAGGTCGCCGATCGACTGCTTGATCCAGCGCGAATTCGGTGGAATCACCGCTTCCGAAATGCCCGCGCGCGTGGGGTTGAACAGGTCGGCGAAATTGCGCAGTCGCGTCTGCACCTGGCACAGTTGCGTGTTCGCGAACTCGTTGACCGCCTCGCGCTTGCCGAGCACGCCGAGCACGCTGCCGACCCAGATCATCTGGTCGGTGGGGGGTGCAAGTCGTGCTTCGCTGCCGGTCTTGAGCGCGAGGATCAGCGGTGCGCCACGCAGTTGTTCGACTTCGCCGACGCTCATGCCGACGAGCGGGCTGTCGGTCGTGACGATGAGTTCAAGCACGTCGCCGTCGATGCCGTAGGTTTCGGCAAAGTAGGTTTCGGTACGTCCTGGGGTGACCTTCTGGCGATCTTCTTCTTCACTTGGCAGCAGTCGGCGTGTGAACAGAGCGAAGAAGCCGAGTCCACCGAGCAGCAGCGGAATGCCCACCGGCGCGATAGCGAACAGGGTGAACGTCTGGATCGTCTGCGCGCCTGGCGGCAGGTTGCGGTTCGCACTGGCGATCAGGTCGTTGAGCAGGATCAGCGGCGAGTTCGAGATCATCGTGACGTTGGTGCCGCACAGGATCATGCAGGCCATCGGCAGCAGCAGGCGCTTGAGCGGAAGGCCGGTGCGTGAACTGATGCGACTGACCACGGGCAAGAAGAGCGCGCTCAAGGCCTGACTCTGTATCACCGACGAGAGCGATCCAACCATCGCATTGATCAGCAGGGAAACGCGCGACTCGACGCCACCTGCAAGGCGCAAGATAAACGACGCGGCCTTGCCGAGCATGCCGGTTCGGTCGAGGCCGGCGCCCATGATCATGACGGCGATCAGCGAGATCACCGCGTTGCCGGCGAAACCCTCGAACAACTGTTCCACCGGCAGCAATCGCGTGATGCCGATCACCACGATCACCAGCAGGGCGATGAGGTCGGAGCGGATCCATTCGAGCACCAGCATGAACACGGTGAACGCGAGCAACGCGAACACGAGCGCCATGTTGGTGGTGAGGGTCAGGCCGGCGTCCATTCGAGGCGGTTTCTTCTTCTGGTCCGGGCGCGTCAGTCGCGTTCAGATTCGTTCATGGACGAAGTCCCAAACGCCGTGACCCAGTCGCAGACCGCGGCGCTCGAAATGGGTCTCGGTACGCCACGGCGGCCGCACGTTTGGATCGGCGTGATGCGGGTCCGCGCGCCACGCCGGAGCTCCTTCGAGCACGCTTTGCATATGCTCGGCATAGTCGGCCCAGTCGGTTGCCAAATGCAAGCGGCCGCCCGGCATGACGCGTGATGCAAGCAGGCCGAGGAACTCCGGCTGCACCAGGCGCCGCTTGTTGTGGCGTTTCTTGTGCCACGGATCCGGGAAATAGATGCGCACTTCGGCGAGCGCCGCGGCGGCAATTTCGTTCGCGAGCACTTCGACGGCATCGTGGTTGTACAGGCGCACATTGTCGACATTGGCGTCGGCCAGTCCGTTCATCAGGCGGCCAACGCCCGGCCGATGCACCTCGATGCCGATGAAATCGCGTGTCGATTCGACGTGCGCCGAGTGCAGGAGCTGAGCGCCATTGCCAAAGCCGATCTCCAGCACCAACGGCGCGCGCCTTTCGAATACCGCGGCGAAATCGCGCGGCGTTCCTGCAAAGTCGAGACCGTATCGCGACCAATGCTGGTCGAACGCACGTTGCTGGGCCGGCGTTAAGCGGCCCTGGCGCAGCACGAAACTGCGGATGTGGCGTTCGTGAATCTCGTGATTATCCATGCCGTGGACCGTTCGGGAGAAGCAAGGCCGGGGATGGCTGCTTGTCGATTCTCGCGAGCAGGGACGATCGCACTGGCTAGATCATCCCTTCGATGGGGCTCGACGCCGAGGCATATCGCTTGCGTGGAATGCGACCGGCGCGGAACGCGGCACGACCTGCTTCAACCGCAAGCTTCATTGCGTGCGCCATGAGGACCGGATCCTTTGCGCCCGCAATGGCGGTGTTCATGAGCACGCCGTCGCAGCCGAGCTCCATCGCAATCGCGGCGTCCGATGCCGTGCCCACGCCCGCGTCGACGATGATCGGAACTTTGGCATTCTCGATGATTTCGAGCAGGTTGTAGCGGTTCTGGATGCCGAGACCGGAACCGATCGGTGCAGCCAGCGGCATCACCGCGACGCAACCGATCTCCTCAAGGCGTTTGGCCAGGATAGGATCATCCGAGGTGTACACCATGACGTCGAAACCCTCCTTCACGAGAATTTCGGCCGCGGCGAGAGTCGCGACGACGTCAGGAAACAGCGTCTTCTGGTCACCGAGCACTTCGAGTTTTACCAGCGTATGGCCATTGAGCAGCTCGCGCGCGAGGCGGCAGGTCCGCACCGCATCTTCGGTGGTGTAACAGCCGGCTGTGTTCGGCAGGATCGTGTAGCGTTCCGGCGGCAGTACGTCGAGCAGATTCGGCTCGCCCGGATTCTGTCCAATGTTGGTGCGGCGGATCGCAACCGTGACGATCTGGGCCCCCGCGGCCGCGGTCGCGCGCTGCGTTTCGTCGAGATCGCGGAACTTGCCGGTGCCGGTCAGCAGGCGCGAATGGTAAGGCTTGCCGGCGATGACGAGCGCATCGGATGCAATATCGAGCGGAGTTGCGGCAAGAGCGTTCATGTGATCTCGTTGGGGCTGATGGTTGTCATGGTGCGCACAGCGCTGGTCGTCGAGTGGATTCGCTGCGTACACGCTGCCAATCATGCCGAAGGCGGCGGATAGGTGCGATACGCGCGTCGCGTTGCGCAAGCGTTCAACCGCCTCCGATCGCGTGGACGATTTCTATCTGGTCGCCGGCAGCGAGGTCACGGCAGTCATAGCTGCTGCGTGGCACGATTTCGCGATTGACTTCGACGGCCACGCGACGTCCCCCGAAGCCAGCTTGTTCGAGCAGATGCGCAAGGGTGGCTGGCGAGGTGATATCGCGTTCGTGACCGTTGAGGAAGACCTTCATCCCACCATTCTAAACGCCCGAAGGCCAAAGACGGCATTCCTGGCGCGTTCCCGCATCGCGACTCGCCGTATGCCGGACGTGCCCGCTCGCGCCGGCAACGTCAACGGACCCAACATGCCGGCGATCCATGGCTGTCGGAAATTGTTCGTGCATTGCCAACATACCGGCCATCCATGGCCTTGGCCAAAAACTGCTCCTGCGTCTTGGCATACCGCCCATCCATGGGCATCGCCAAAAACTGCTCCTGCGTTTTTGGCATACCGCCCATCCATGGGCATAAAAAAGACGCCGCGCAATGCGCGGCGTCTGTCCCATCAGACGTTCTTCATTCGGACCGCTTCAGCGACGGCCCTTGTCGTCTTCGTCCTTCTTCTTGCCATCGCGATCATCCGACCGTGCACGTGGCTCGGCCTTCGGTTGGGCTTGCGGCTGCGCCTGGCGCATTTCGCGTTGCGGCGCTTCGCGAACCTGCGGCTGTTGCTGCGGCGGAGTAAAGCGCTGTTGCGGCGCTTCACGCACTTCCCGCTGCGGCTGCGCCTGGCGCATTTCGCGTTGCGGCGCTTCGCGAACCTGCGGCTGTTGCTGCGGCGGAGTAAAGCGCTGTTGCGGCGCTTCACGCACTTCCCGCTGCGGCTGTGCCTGGCGCATCTCGCGCTGTGGCGCCTCGCGAACCTGCGGCTGCTGTTGCTGCGGCTGCGTATAGTGCGGCGGCGACTGTCGCGTTTCGCGTTGCACCGAAGGATTCTCACTGTGCGCAGCCGGCGTCATGGTTCGCGTCTGCGGCGTCTGACGCTCGAACGTGCGCGAGGCGCCCTGCCTGTCAGCGTTGTTGTTGCGCGGATTCCGCGTGTCGGAAGGCGCGCCCGATTGCGAGCGCTTGTCAGACTGCACGGCGTTTTCACGCACCGCTGCCGAATTGCCTCCTCCTTGCGAGGTCGCATTGCCCTGATCACCGCGGTGCGGAGCAAACCGCGCCGAGGGGAGCGCGCTGCGGTCTGCCGCGCCCGGCTGTCCACGGACCGACGGATCGCGCGTGACGGCATTTGCGTTGGGTGAATTCACCGGCGCACGGTTGCCCATGGCCGGTGCTCCGCGCGAAGGCACGCCGCGTTCGCCAGCGACGTCGGCGCGCTTCGCCGCGGCGTCGTGCATCGGCAACGGTTGCGGTTGCGCCGTGCCGCGACCAAGGACCTGGACGCGTGCGGCGGAGTCGCGACCCTGCGCTTGCGGGCCGCTGCGAGCGGGGGCCATCTGGCGCAACTCCTTCGTTGCCAGTGGTTGGGCGCCGTTGCGCTGGATCGCCTGCATGCGCGAAGCAATCGGCATTGCAGCCGGCGGTGGCGCTGTGCGCGCGACCACGCGGCGATCAAGCATCGCCGCCGGAGCGGCACGCCCATGCGCAGCGCCGGCCGCAACGAAACTGGCCCGCGTTGGCGCGATGCTCATGCGACTGGCGACTTGCGTGTTGCGCAGAAGATTTTCGTTCACCTGCACGCGAGCACCGCCAACCGCACGCGAACCAATGAAGGTTTCGCGCGAAACTGCCGTAATGGCGCGCGCGTCGCCTCGGTAGGCGTAGTTGACATTCGTGATCGGGCGCCCGCTCGAATAGTTGTTGTACACATTGGTGATGTTGATATTGGTGATGCTGCGCGAATTGCGCACATTGACGTTCGTGAAGTAGTCGCGCGAAGTGCGATACCAGGGCACGTACACATCGCGCGGGCCGAGCGGAAACCAGCCGACCGGTCCCCCGCCGCCAATCGACACGCCCCAGCCATTGCCGCCGGCAAACCCGACAAGTGCCGGTGCATAGACTGAACCCCAGCGACGACGCTCGCCCGGGCACCAGCCCCAGCGGTTGCCGACATAGGCCCAGCGGCCGTAGTGGAATGGCGCGAAGCCCCACGCGGCCGTGTCGACCCAGGTCCAGCCCCACGGGTCAATCCACGACCAGTGCCCGGAACGGTACGGAGCCCAGTCGGCCGCGACGGTGGTCGGGTACCAGACATGACCGTATTCGGGTACGTCGTTCCACGAGCCGTTGTCGTCGAGATCGGCGTAACCGATCATGTCTTCGGCGACGTAGGTACTCGAGACCGAATGCTCGTAGCGCCGGTTGCGCGAATCGCACCAGCTGTCGAAATCGTCCTGCCGCGGCAGATCGAGCACTTCATAGTCGCGCAGCGCGGAATCGTTGAATCGATAGGAGTTGCCGGCGCGGACGCTGTAGCTTGCATTGTTCTCACCGTAAGCGTCACCTGCGCCGTCGAACACGGTCACCATGGTCGAGCCGCCTTCCGGAGCTATGTCGATGCGGTAGTTGCCTGGCTGGTTGACGACGAAGGCAAGCGTGGGCGTATCGACTTCCACGCTTTGGCCGTCCCCGAGGCCGCGCACGTGCAGATTCATCACGCCGTCGGTGAGTTCGACCTGGGCCGAGGTGTCGTCGAGATTCAGCAGGTTAAAGGTGGTGTGCTGGTCAAGACGAATGTTGGCGGCGCCGATTTCGAGCTCGACGCGCGAGTTGGCGTCGGTATAGACCTTGTCGCCGGTACTGAGTGGGCGATTCAACGAAGCTTGCGCCCACTGATCGTCACCCGACGGCTGAAAGCTCACGTCGCCTTGCAGGAAGCTGACGCGCGCAACGCGATCCGGCGGGTCAGCCATGGCATTGCCGGCGACCGAACCGAGCACGAAGACCAACGCTGCAGCAAACCTGCCGCGAGAGTTGGACAAACGCTTTGTGTACATCGAGAGATCTCCTGAACGCCTACGCCAGTCGCGGTCGCGGTGGGATTCGCTCCCCTACGCATCGGCCGCCCGCAGCTGACAGGCTGCCTACCATATCAGCGCATCTGGGCTGAACGACGACTTTCTGCTGAATCCCTTTTGCGGTTTCTTAGCATGTTCGCTAAGCGGCGATTCAGTGCCGGCACGGGATAAGGGACGGCTACCTTGTCGGCTTGCGGCTCGCTCGCTAATCTGTGGTCCCGCGCGGGTGTAGCTCAATGGTAGAGCTGTAGCTTCCCAAGCTACTGACGAGGGTTCGATTCCCTTCACCCGCTCCACGTCGTCTCATGGTTCGAAACGCACCAAGTTTCGAATCGGCCGAATCAACCCGCCCTTGTTCCCCGCGCTGACACGGCGGAGGAAAATCGGCGGGCGCGCAGACGGGTTGCGTACCGGATCAATGACCGTGCTTTCCGAATCCAGTTCCCAGCGGCCGCCGCCGTCGATCGCCGATTGCACAAACCTCGGATGGCGCGAATGGCTCGCGCTGCCGTCGTTCGGTATTGCGTCGATCAAGGCCAAGCTCGACACCGGGGCTCGTTCGTCGGCGCTGCATGTGGAGGCGTTGGAAACGTTCCGCCAGGATGGCGTGTTGCAGGTGCGCTTCGCCGTGCGACCGCGCCGGCATGGTAGCCGCGTCATCGCCTGTTGTGTGCCGGTGCTCGACTGCCGCCCGGTGACCGATTCAGGCGGTCACCGCAGCGAGCGTTGGTTCATTCGCACCGACATCATGCTGGCAGGACAACAGTTCAGCACTGAAATGAATTTGACCGATCGCCGCGCGATGCTGTTTCCCTTGTTGCTCGGACGCAGCGCGCTGGATGGACGCTTTCGCGTCGATCCTGCGCTTTCCTACACATGTCCGCGACCGTTGCGGTCGGTTCGCCCCCATCCTGAAGAGCCCGCATGAAGATCGCCATCCTTTCGCGCAACTCGCGCCTGTATTCAACCAAGCGCCTGATCGAGGCGGCGCGCGCGCGCGGGCACAGCGTGCGTGTGCTGGACCCATTGCGCTGTTACATGCGCATCGCGGCCGGAGTATTCGAAATCCACTACAAGGGTCACGTCCTGCGCGGCATCGACGCGGTGGTGCCGCGCATTGGCGCATCGGTCACGTTTTACGGCACCGCTGTGGTTCGTCAGTTCGAGATGATGGGCGTGTTCACGCCCAACGGTTCCGACGCGATCCTGCGTGCGCGCGACAAACTGCGCACCATGCAGTTGCTGGCGCGCGAAGGCATCGACCTGCCGACGACGGTATTCGGTGACAATCCGGACGACACCGCCGATCTGCTCGCGATGCTTGGGCCACCCCCGCACGTGATCAAGCTCAACGAGGGGGCGCAGGGGCAGGGTGTGCTGCTGGCCGAGAAGCGTTCGGCTGCGCAGGGAATGATCGAGGCGTTCCGCGGCCTCTACGCGAACTTCCTCGTGCAGGAATTCATTGGCGAAGCCAAGGGCGCCGACCTGCGTTGTTTCGTCATCGACGGCAAAGTGGTCGCGGCGATGCAGCGGCAGGCGCCGGAGGGCGACTTCCGCGCCAACCTGCATCGCGGCGGCATGGCGACAGCAGTCAACTTGAGCGCGATCGAGATCGAGACCGCCGTGCGCGCGGCCCATGTGATGGGGCTGGGCATCGCCGGCGTGGACCTGCTCCGCTCGCGGCGCGGTCCATTGGTTCTCGAGGTCAATTCGTCGCCTGGCCTGGAAGGCATCGAGGCGGCCAGTGGAGTCGATGTCGCCGGAGCGATCGTCGAGTTCCTCGCAACCACTCAGAAGCTTCCCAAGCGCGCGACGGCAGTGCGACGTAAACAGCGGGAGAAGTAGTAGCGGGACGGCCACTGGAATTCCCAGAGCCCGCGCTCGGTGATGCCAGATACCGCATGGGTCAGCGTCTGGGCCCCTGGGCGTGGCTGTAGCAGAACGCCCGAACTCAGCTTTTGCAGATGCTGCCGCCCCTCTCGTTGCGCCCCACGGTTCGATGACGTCGCATCAGGGAAGAGTCTTGGCTGAGGTGCTGCAGTTGCTCTGGCAGGGAATTGCTGCAGCGCGTGAAACATAGATCTTCCGTTCCAACGAAATCAGATGTACGATCGTCGTCGTATCAAGCCCGAATGGGGCCCGAGCGGCCCCGCTTATAGACTCTCAAGCGCAGGAAACAGGTCGATGAAATACATGTTCATGGTTGCATTTGCCGTCGCAGTGGCGGCTCCATTGGCAGCAGTCGCAGGCCAGAAGCCGGAAGCTGCAGTGAACGCGAGTTCGAAAGATGACTTTCAAACGGTGTCCGTGTGGGTGCGCAAGGAAATGACACCGGGCGGTCGCTATTCCTATGTTTCCGATGCCGAACGTGGCGTGGTGAGCAAGGAGCTCGACAACATGAGCAGGATTTTCGAACAGACGGGTGACGTCGCGCACATGAGCGACCAGCAGAAGACCCAGATGTTCAACAGCCAGGAGCAGGTCAATTCCATGCTCGCCAAGCATGACAATGAACGTCTGGTCTGCAAGAACGAACTACCGATCGGCTCGCATATTCCGGTCAAGACCTGCCAGACCGCGGGCATGATCGAGGCACGTCGACGCAACGACGTGCAATACCTGCAGCGGACCCAGAACAGTCCGCAACTGCGCAGCGGCAGCTAGCCGTCGTTCGCCAGTACAACATTGGCAATGCAGCGGTGTAAGCTTTGAGTCAGCATGCGATCCGAGGATAGATGACCGTGTCCAAGACCGAAAATTTGCCCAAGCCAACCGAAGCGGAGCTCGGCATCCTCAATTATCTCTGGGAGCGCGGTTCCAGCACCGTTCGCGAGGTGCATGAAGCGCTCTATCGTGAGGAGGGTGCGGGTTACACGACCGCGCTGAAGCTTTTGCAGATCATGTATGCCAAGGGTCTGGTCGTGCGCGATGACTCGGAGCGTGCACACGTGTTTCGTGCTGCCGTCAGCAAGGAGCGCACGCAGAAGCGCTTCCTGCTCGACATGGTGACGCGCGTATTCGATGGTTCGTCGTCACAACTTGTCTTGCAGGCACTCGGCGGCCGGCCGAAGGCAACGCGCGAGGAAGTCGAGGAAATCCGCGCGTTGCTCGACAAACTCGACGGAACATCGCCATGAGCGCGATCCTGGGCGAATGGTTGCCGTGGGTGCAGGCGCTGGGCTGGACGCTGCTGCACTTCATCTGGCAAGGGTTGGTCGTCGGCATCGGTTTCGCCGCAGTTCGCGCCTTGCTCCCGAAGGCCAATTGCAACGCGCGCTACGCGGCAGGTCTCGCAGCGCTGACCTTGCTGACGTTGTGGCCACTGGCGACTTTCATTGCGCTGCGGCCGAGCTCAGTCGACGGCGGAGTCTCGAACGCCGTCGGTGCCACGGACATGGGTACGCTGGCAGCGGCAGTCGATTCGGCTGCACTGGCGCCGATCGATCACCTGCTGCCTCTGCTGGTGCTGCTGTGGAGCGCCGGCGTTGTAATCGTCGCTATCCGGGCACTGCGTCAGTGGCGTGCGCTCGCGCGGGTCGCGCGGGATTGGGCGACATCCAGCGACGAGCTCGATGGCATGCTCGCCGGCCTGGCCAGACGGTTCCGGTTCGTGCGGCGCATCCGCGTGCTCGTCTCTGAACGCATCGACACGCCCATGCTGATTGGCTGGATCAGGCCGATCGTCTTGCTGCCGACCGCGGTCGCGTTGGGATTTCCGCGCCAGCAGCTTGAATTGATCCTTGCCCACGAACTGGGTCATCTGCGTCGCTATGACCACCTGGTCAATCTTGGACAAGCGCTGCTGGAGACGCTGCTTTTCTATCACCCGGTCGTGCACTGGATTTCACGCGAAGTCCGCAACGAGCGCGAGCTTTGCTGCGACATGCTGGTATTGCGGCTGACCGCAGGAGAGCCGCGCGAATACGCACGCACGCTCGCAGCACTCGAGGAACTTCGCCAGCCATCGGTGCAGGTGGCCCTTGCTGCGACGGGTGGCGTCCTGCTCGAGCGCGTGCGCCGCATCGTCGGCATGCCGGCGCCGCGTCTGCGCGTGGATCGACCAGGTACCGCGCGCTGGATGTTGTTGGCGATGGTGTTTGCAGTTGCGGTTTCGATGGCCCTGCGCGTCGAGCGCGCTGGCCAGATCCGCTACATGGCGGGTCTTACCGCCGATTGGCTGACTCAGCCAGACGTGCGCATCCTTCCGCTCGCGGCACTGACCGTGCCGTTCGAGCGTCCGCATCTGCGCCTCGCCGAGATGGCTCCGCCAACGGTGGATCGGTCCACGATAGCGTCGCCGCCCGTCGATGCGCACTCTGCGGCAACGAGTCTTGCCAGCGTTGCCGGGGCCAAGATTGCCGCGGTCGTTGCGGCGCAGGACACGCCTACAGTCCCGTCGCCACCCGTCGCGATGCCGATCGCGCAGCCGAATGCACAGGCAATTGCGAGCATCAGTCCCGCCGTAGTGCATGAATCGGCTGCGGTAGCATCCCCGACACTCAAAGCGCCGGTGGCCGTGCATATTGTTTCACCGGTCTTCCCGTCAACCTGGCACAGCGAGGATGGTCGCGTCGACGCGAGCTTCCAGATCGGGTCAGACGGTTCGCTGCGCGATATTCGGATTGCCGACAACGGCGCTGGCGCGGCCTTCGTGCGCGCGGCGGAAAGTGCCTTGAGGCAGTGGCGATTCGATCCCGCCAGTTTGTCGGGCGACAGGTCGAGGCGCTTCCAGCAGAGTTTTGTCTTCTCGGCAACGGCCAAGCGAGGCGCCAACGCACGGCCGGAAAGCACCTGCGTAACCTCGACAGGCTCGCTTATCTGCCGTCAGCTCGAGGATGCCGTGCAGCCTACGGTCATTGCCGGCGACAGCCATCGTTAACGCAAGACTCAGAATGCTTTAACGTAGTCTTAATTGATGCGCTCCTATATTCGCGTCACTGTAGTTTGCTCGACACTCCTAAGTCAGGGCTGGTGACTGGCAGATTACGGTATCGGGGCAGTAGCTTTTTTGGCCCAGGTGAGGTGTGTTCCCCCAATGACGCCTCCTTGGGCCACTCTTTCGTGGCGCTAGCCACTTGAAGCCACCCCGCTTCGCACCCATCTCCCTCGCTCGCGGACTTCCGCATTATGCTAGGCGCGCATGCGTATCCTTGTTATTGAAGACAACAGCGACATCGCTGCCAATATCGGTGATTTTCTTGCCGACAAAGGGCATGTGGTCGATTTTGCCGGCGACGGCGTAACCGGCCTGCATCTCGCTGTCGTCAACGACTTCGACGTCATCGTGCTCGACCTCGGCCTGCCAGGCATGGACGGTCTCGAGGTCTGCCGCAAGTTACGTCAGGAAGCCAAGCGCCAGACGCCGGTGCTGATGCTGACTGCGCGTGACACTCTCGACAACAAGCTCACCGGTTTCGATTCCGGCGCCGACGACTACATGGTCAAGCCGTTCGCGCTGCAGGAATTGTCTGCGCGCCTGGAAGTACTCGGTCGCCGTGGCAAGGGAAACAAGAGCCGCCTGCTGTTGTTGGCGGATCTCACCTACAACCTCGACACGCTCACGATCAGCCGCGCCGGCAAGCAGATCCAGCTCAATCCGATCGGACTGAAGCTGCTGCAGTCGCTGATGGAAGCGGCGCCGTCGGTGGTCACGCGGCAGGAGCTGGAAACGCGCGTCTGGGGCGAAGAGTTGCCGGACAGCGATTCCCTGCGCGTGCACATCCACGGCTTGCGTGCGTTGATCGACAAACCGTTCGAGAAGGCGCTGATCCAGACGCGCCACGGCATCGGCTATCGCATGGTCGATCCGGATGCGCTACCGGCGTAGGCTCCGCTCCCGCATCATCATCTCGTTTGCGCTGTTCGGGCTTGGTCTCACGGCGCTGTTCGCGATTGCCACGGTCTACCTGCGCACGCGCCTCGAAGACCAGCTGATCAACAACACGCTGACGCGCGAGGTAAAGCACTTCGTCGACTTCAAGCGCGACAATCCCGATCCGAATGCTCCTTGGACGATGTCGGTCTATGACGCGCTGATCGTGCGCCCCAACAAGACCGCGATGGTTCCCTTCGCCTGGCAGAAATACGAGCCAGGCGTTTACGACATTGAGGACATTGGCCGCGAAAGCAGGGTGCGGCCGTACAAGCTCGCCGTGTACAAGGACGGCGACTACTGGGCGTTTCTGCGTTTCGATGTCAGCACGCAGAAGCTCGGCGAGCGCCAATTGCTGACCATACTCGTTGCGTCGGTGCTGGCATTCGCGATTTTCTCCCTGCTGATCGGCTTCTGGTTGTCGGCGCGCGTAATGAGTCCGGTCATCGAGCTTGCGCAGCGCGTGCGCGCGATGAGCCGCAGTGGGCGCCCCGAACAATTGAAGGCGCATTTCGCCGACGACGAAGTCGGCCAGGTCGCCGCCGCACTCGATGACTATTCAGCTCGGTTGACCGAGATGGTCGAGCGCGATCGTGAGTTCAACGCCGACGTCAGCCATGAATTGCGCACGCCGCTGGCGGTCATCGCGAGCACGACCGAGCTGCTGCAGGCTTCGCCCGACCTCACCGACAAGCTCAGCGAACGTCTCAGACGCATCGAGCGCGCGGTGCGTCAGTCGAGCGAACTGATCGATGCGCTGCTGCTGCTGTCGCGGCGCGAACGGCAGGCGCCAAACGACGGCGAAACCACGGATGTCGCACGTGTCGTCGAACAAGTCGTGGACGCGCAGCGGCCGCACGTCGCGAACAAGCCGGTGCAGATCCGCGTCGACATCGAGCAGCCGCTGCTCACCGTCGCGCCATCGTCAGTCGTCGCTGTCGCTCTGAGTAACCTGATCGGCAATGCATTCAAGTACACGCAGTCCGGTGAGGTCACCATCAGCGTCGGCCACGGTCGCGTCAGCGTCGAGGATACGGGACCGGGCATCAAGGCCGAGGATGCCGACAAGTTGTTCGAGCGAGGCGTGCGTGGCACCCAGGTCGGCAAGGGTGGTGGGTTAGGACTTGCGATTGTGCGGCGCTTGTGCGAACTCTACGGCTGGAAAGTATCGCTCGCACCGCGACCGCAAGGGGGTGCCGTTGCCACGCTTGAATTCGGACATCCGCCGCGCCACGCCTGAAATCCTCGTGACAACCCTGCGTGATGAGGGCGACTTTAAACGCCCCCACAGAAATGCTCCTCAGGCGTCGACGGGTTCCAGCCAACCCCAGCGATCATCCGTACGGCCATCGAACAAGCCAAAGAACAATTCCTGCATGCGATGCGTGATCGGTCCCGGCTTGCCGACGCCGACCGGCTTGCCATCGACCGCGCGGATCGGTGTGATCTCCGCCGCCGTGCCGCACATGAAGAGCTCGTCACACAGATACAGGTATTCCCGCGGCATATCGCGCTCGACGACGTCGATGCCGGCGCTGCGTGCGAGCGTCATGATCGTGTTGCGCGTGATTCCGTTGAGCAAGGCTGCGCTGACCGGTGTCGTATGCAGGGCGCCGTCGAAAACGAGGAACAGGTTTTCGCCGGCACCTTCGCTGAGCAGGCCAGTCGACGCGAGCGCAATGCCTTCGCCGAAGCCGAGTCGCCGCGCCTCACGTGCGATCAACTGTCCGGAAAGATAATTGCCGCCGGCCTTGGCGCCCGCCGGAATCGTGTTTGGTGCGAAGCGCTGCCAGCTCGACACGCAGGCATCGATACCGGCCTCAAGGACACCTGCGCCGAGATATGGACCCATCTGCCACGCGGCGATCGCGACGTCGATGGGGGTTTCCGCCGAGAGCCCGAAGCCACCGAGGCCGCGGAATGCGACCGGGCGCAGATACGCCTTGCTCAAGCCATTTGCCTTGATCACTTCGCGGCACGCCGAATTCAGTTCATCGACCGAATACGGAATCACCATGTCGTAGATCTTGGCTGAGTGGAACAGGCGCTTGATGTGATCGGTTAAACGAAAAATCGCCGGACCTTTGGGCGTGTCGTAGCTGCGAATCCCCTCGAACACCGATGAGCCGTAGTGCAGCGCATGCGCCATCACATGCACGGTCGCTTCCGCCCACGGCTTGATGCGGCCGTTCTGCCAGATATGTTCGGGATATTGCTGGGACATGGCGCTGCATCCGTGACGAAAGCGCGAATGATAGCAGTCGCCATCGGCTCGACAGCCGCCGCATCACGCGGCCGGGTCGCGCACGAGTAGCTTTACCAGAGCAGCCAATAGCAGCCCCCTTCGAGGGCTATGCCGAACGCGTGCTCGTGCACGCCGCCGCTGTCGCCGCCGCCCGTGCGCACGTGCATTCCGTCGGCCGCATCGACGGCGTTGTCGCCGTCGTCCGCTGGCGTGTCGGCGACGCCATCGATCGCGAGCAACGGGCGACGCGCCAGATCGCGCAACGTGCGCAGGCGCCCTTTGGCGGCCTCGCCGCCGACACCACGCCAGCGCAACATGCCGGCCAGCGCGTTGGGATCGTGCCTCGCGATCGCCGCAACCATCCGTTCGCGCAGTTCGGAGCGCGAAGCGGCGCAGCTGTCGGCGGCCGGTAACGGCGCCGTGGCGGCCGCTGGCAAAAACTCGGTGCCGGTCGCCGCGCTCGCCGCACACGACAGGCCCGAGAAAACGATTTCTCCGTGCAGGCCGACACAGCGATGCACGTTCTGGCCGCTGTCCTTTCCGTAGTCGCTTTCAGCGAACGCGGCTGTCGTCAGCAGGACGGCGCCAAAGCAAAAACGGGCAACGATTCGATGGGCGAGCATTGAGCGAGGCTAGCACCAGCGCGCACAACGGCGGCTTAGCGAAAGGAAAGGCGCTCGCAGATGGCCAGTGTCGGCTTGGCCCGATTCAGCGTGTAGAAGTGCAAGCCCGGCGCGCCACCCGCAATGAGACGGTTGCAAAGATCCGCTACGACATCGCTCGCGAAGGCGCGAATGCCCTCGACGTCGTCGCCGAGCGCGATCAGTCGTTTCGTCAGCCAGCGCGGAATCTCGGCGCCGCACATGTCGGAAAAACGCTTCAGTTGACTGAAATTCGCGATTGGCATGATGCCTGGCACGATTGGCAGCGTGATGCCGGCGGCACGGACGGCGTCAACGAAGCGGAAATACGCGTCGGCATTGTAGAAATACTGGGTGATCGCGCCGTCGGCGCCAGCGGCGACCTTGGTCTTGAAATGAGCAAGATCGGCGTGCGCGTCGTCGGCCTGCGGGTGTACTTCCGGATAGCAGGCAACCTCGATGTGGAAGCTGCCGTCGTGTTCCTTGCGGATGAACTCGACGAGGTCACTGGCATAGCGGAAGTCGCCATGGCTCGCCATGCCCGAAGGCAGGTCGCCTCGCAGTGCGACGATGCGTTTGCATCCCATCGTTTTGTACTGGCCAAGCAGGCTGCGTATCTCGTCACGCGTGCCGCCCATGCACGAAAGATGCGGAGCGGCGTCAAGGGCGTGTTCTTCGCGCAAGTGGCGGATTGTTTCCGGTGTGTAGCTCAGAGTCGAGCCGCCCGCGCCGAAAGTGCAACTGACGTAGTCGGGGTGGAGTGATTTTAGTTTCGGCAGCGCTACCTCTAGCGTGGCCTTCTGTTCGTCGGTCTTGGGCGGGAAGAATTCAAAGGAGATCGGAACGGAGGTCATCGTCAAAACCGGTAACAGGATGCACGCACTATATCTCTTCGTCCGGATGGAGAGATAGAGTGCTCGATGTGCCGGTGAAACGGGCACCGTGCAGGCGCCCGTCGTGGCTTCGTCGAGGGTGCAGTCAGTGATGAACACCTGTCAGCGTGTAGTCCACGCAAGCGCTAGGCGCCTCGAAATCGAAATGCGTGACAACGATGTAGAACGTCCCTATTTGTGCCGGCACGTTCACGCCGGCCAATCCTCCGCTGATACCGCCGAATGCATCGGTGCATTGCGACAGCGTGATGCCGTAACGCTGCTTGCACACGGCAACAAGGAGGCTTGGAGCGTAGCCACTCGCATGTGGAAGTACGTGCAGGCTCCATGGGTGGAGTTGGGCAGGCGGTGTATTGGCCGGGTTGGTCACCTGGTAGGTCACACTTCTCCCGTTGCTATACATGTTGAAATCGCCGAAATAGATGTAGTCAGAGTAGGGACAGGTACTTCGATTGTCGATATAGGTTTCGGCGGTCGACGGAATCGAAATCGGAAATGACAGCAATTGTGCGTGCGCCGAAGCTGCGCCAAGTGTGAGCGTGATGACGATGGTCATGAGTGAGCGCATGGTTGTCTCCATTCTCCGCGCGAAATACGAGGGCAATGGATGAATACGCAATGCTTCTCTCAATCGGGACATCCGGACGGCGCTGGAGTCGTCGGCCGCGCCGCCAACAGCGAGGAATATACGATTCGGGACAAAAACGGCGGAACCGTTCGGGTGTCACTCAACGACGGCGCATCGTTCGAGTGCTTGACGGCTGCACGTCGGAAAAGGTCGGACGAGAGTCGACGGTGAACGAACCTGACGGCCAGCCTTGTCAAGAAAAACGGGCACCTCGCGGCGCCCGTTTGCTGCAGCTTCATTGGATCAGCGCTGGCTCAGTAGCGGTAGTGGTCCGGCTTGTACGGCCCATCCACCGACACGCCGAGGTAGCTGGCCTGGTCCGTGGTCAGCGTGGTCAGCTTCACGCCGATCTTCTCCAGATGCAGACGCGCGACTTCCTCGTCGAGCTTCTTCGGCAGGATGTAGACCTTCGCTTCGTACTTGTCCTTGTTCGCCCACAGGTCGATCTGCGCAAGCGTCTGGTTCGAGAACGAGTTGGACATCACGAAGCTCGGATGGCCGGTGGCGCAACCGAGGTTGACCAGTCGGCCTTCGGCCAGCAGGTACATCGCATTGCCGTTCTTGAACGTGTACTTGTCGACCTGCGGCTTGATATTGAGGCGGACTGCGCCGGACTCGTTCAAGGCATCGACCTGGATTTCGTTGTCGAAGTGGCCGATGTTGCACACGATCGCCTGATCCTTCATCTGCGACATGTGTGAAAGCGTCAGCACGTCCTTGTTGCCGGTGGTGGTGACGTAGATGTCGCCGCGACCGAGCGTCGACTCGACCGTGTTGACCTCGAAGCCCTCCATCGCCGCCTGCAGCGCGTTGATCGGATCGATTTCGGTGACAACCACGCGTGCGCCGTACGCGCGCAAGGAATGCGCCGAACCCTTGCCGACATCGCCGTAGCCGCAGACGACGGCAACCTTGCCGGCGAGCATCACGTCCATCGCGCGCTTGAGGCCATCGGCCAGCGACTCGCGGCAGCCGTAGAGATTGTCGAACTTGGACTTGGTGACCGAGTCGTTGACGTTGATCGCCGGTACCAGCAGCTTGCCGGCTTCGACCATCTGATACAGGCGATGCACGCCGGTGGTGGTTTCTTCCGAAACGCCCTTCCAGTCCTTGACCACGTTGGTCCAGAAACCGGGACGCTCTTTCGCGACGCGCTTGAGCAGGTTCTTGATGATCTGCTCTTCGTGCGAAGAGGCGGGTTCATCGACCCACTTTGAACCCTTCTCGAGTTCGTAGCCTTTGTGGATGAGCAGGGTCACGTCACCGCCGTCGTCGACGACGAGTTCGGGGCCTTTGCCACCCGGGAAGGTCACCGCGTCCAGCGTGCAGTCCCAATATTCTTCGAGCGTCTCGCCCTTCCATGCGAACACGGGCGTGCCGGTTTTGGCGATCGCGGCGGCCGCATGATCCTGCGTCGAGAAGATATTGCACGACGCCCAGCGCACGTCGGCGCCGATGTCCTTGAGCGTCTCGATGAGCACGGCGGTCTGGATCGTCATGTGCAGCGAGCCGGTCACGCGCACGCCCTTGAGCGGCTTCGCGGCCGAATACTTCTTGCGGATTGACATCAGGCCCGGCATTTCGTGCTCGGCGATGTCCAGTTCCTTGCGACCCCAGTCGGCGAGGCTGAGATCACGCACCTTGAAATCCTGCGTGGCCGAATTCTTTACGTCAGCGTTCATTGCAAACTCCAATGGAACGGGCGCGGTTGTAGCGGGGTAGCCCACCAAGCCTGGCCGTACTTGTGAGCAACCTGCACATGGGGTGGGCAGGCGCGGAAAATTCCGCTTCACGTACGGTCGCAGCGCCCCTTGGCGAGCGGAGAGGACGCGATTATATCGCTTGTTCGCGATGGAGCGATATATGACGGACCATCCCTCTTTCGCCCCCAGCGACCCACAGGGATGTGGGGAGTGTTCGATGGCGTCGGGAACGCCAGCGGACCGCACCCACAGGGATGTGGGGAGTATTCGCGTGCTGGGAGCTTCGACGGGCCGGGCATGCGTCGCGACGTGAACGCTGGCAATTGCTCCTGCATTGCGCCCCACAGGGATGTGGGAAGTGTCTGCGGGCGTCGGGAACGCCCGCAGCCCCAGCGTACCGGCCATCCATGGCCATCGCCGGAAAATGCTCCTGCATTTCCGGCATTCCGGCCATCCATGGCCATCAAAAAAAACGCCACCGTCCGGGGACGGTGGCGTGGAGTACAGCGATCAGTCGTTCAGCTTATTGGCAGATCTGGACCTTGACGTGGTCGATGATCAAACCGTTCGGGGCAGTGGCGGCGGTATTCGAATCCGACACCATGCGGAACCGCAACTTCAAGCTCTGCGTAGCGAAGCTGTCCAGGTCGACGACCGACGGCGATGGCGCTGCCGTGCCGGCCGGGCCCGGATAGCACCAGCCTTGGCGGCCAGCCAGTGGGGCACCCGGCGAGGCAGTGCCGTTGTACGGGTCGGTGAACATGTGGCTCGCGTCAAGGTAGTTGAACGTCGTCCCGTCCGTGCTGGCTTCCAGCGAGGAACTGTCCCAGCAACCACTTGGCGGATCCTGTTCTGACTTGTGCCATGCGTCGTACGTGAGGATGACCGATTGCGCAGCCGGAACCACGATCGTCGGGGACGTCAAGGTGCGGTCGCTGGTCACCGTGTTGTCAGCGGCTTTCCAGACAGGGGTCGTGAAACCTGTGCCGGCCGGTGCGGCGCCATACAGCCATGCGGTTCCGCCGGTACCCGCGGCAGTCCAGCCGCCGTTGGTCGTATCGAAGGTTTCCTCATACACGGTCGAGGCCGTGGTGCCGGCCGGGCAGGTGCCTGGCGTACCCGTGGTGAACGAGAACGTTGCCGATGGTGCACTCGGACCGCAATAGTTGTTCGGGG
>JBDSXV010000027.1:0-26611 GCA_039926025.1 Dokdonella sp. | reverse complement strand
TGAGAGCGCCAGCAGGTCGCGGATTTCATCGAGCGAGAAGCCAATTTCCTTGGCGCGTCGAATGAAACGGAGACGCCGCACATCCGAAACCTCGTACTCACGATAGCCCGAAGCGCGGCGCGTGGGCCGTGGCAACAGATCGCTGCGTTCGTAATAGCGCACGGTGTCGATACCGACACCTGCGCGTTTGGCGATTTCGCCGATCGTGAAGCCTGACATGGCGTGTCTCGGAGGGAACCAGGGGCACAGGGTAAACCCTTGACTCAGGTCCAGAGTCAAGGAATATCGGTCTCGACGACTTCGCAAATCTCGTGCGAGCCATTTTTGCTTCGCCCACCGCGGTCGGAGCGGCTGGAGGCAGCAGTCTCAGCGCCTTCATTTGAGATAGCGTCTCAACACAGCAACGACGGGTTCAAGACCATCTGCGTCGTCCCGCGCGCTTCGGGGCGACATGCTCACGCAGGTGGGCGACCTCTCTATTGCAAGGCGATCGGCGCAGGACAATGCTTATGCAGGGCCCCTGTGTTTGTGGTGGAAGCCGAGTGTACTGAGCGGCACCGCACCACCGATGCAACGAGCAGGCCTTTGTGTATGCGGTATTGCGGCGTCGCTGAACGCACGTTCATGAATTTTCCGTCGGCGTTCCTGCGGATCGACTCACTATCGCCAGCGGCCGCCACCACTGAAGGCTCGATTTGGAATTGTCTAACATCGCACCGGACGGTTAGAGTGCCGCCCGCATGACGAACTCTTCCTCGCCACTCATCTCGCGACTTCGCGACCGCATTTTTGCGACGACGTGGCTGTTCGCGTTTCTCGTGGTGATGAAGATGGGGCTGGCCGCCGCATGCTTCGCAAACGATGATCAGGCTGTACCGTCAAGCGCTGCTGTCAGCGGGGCGGTCGTCGACGCCACTGCAAACGCAGTAGCGATCGCGTCAGTCACCGCCTCCGACGGCGACGACGAATCGTGCTGGCACGCAGGTTCCGGTGGCTGCCATTGCACGTGCGCGCATGCAGCTGCACTGTCGATCGCGTGGCAGCACGCGCTGCCTTCATATGTGCGCGACACCGTTTTCCCCTCAGCTACCGACCGCTCGTCCTCGGTCTCGCTAAGCTCGGCACTTCGCCCTCCGATCGCCTGAACCGATCCCGCGCTCGCATGAGCGCCGCCTGACGTGCATTCGTTCGCACGTCCTTGATCGTCGGTTGTCAGGAGATACCAATGTACTTTCAAACATGGACGCCTTTGGGCGTCGATGCGCGTCGTCGTGACGCGCTCTGGACGTTTGTCAAGTCAGTAGTTTCATCGTGTTGGACTACAAGAAACGGGGCGGCTTTGAGTATGGCCCTGGTGACCGCGATGGCGGCTTGTCGCGCCAGTGCCGCCGATGAATTCCCGGTGACCTCTACACAGATTCAGGCCATGGGCATTCGCACCGTGAAACTCGATGCACCGGCCAATCTCGCAGGTATCGCTTACCCGGCTCGGGTCGCACTTCCACGCGGCCAAGAGCAGATCCTGAGCGCCTCAGTCGCGGGTGTCGTCGAGCAAATCCTGGTAGATGACCACGCCAATGTGGAAGCAGGCCAGCCGCTCATTCGACTCAACAGCCCTGAATTTGGCGAGCTGCAGCTCAAGCTTCTCGAAGTGACGAACCAGGCACGCGTGGCAGACAGCACATTGCGGCGCGAAAAATCGCTGTTCGCCGAAGGCATTATTCCGGAGCGTCGTGTCATCGAAGCCTCGGCAGCAGCCAGCGATGGCCGCGCCCGTGTCCATCAAGCCGAAGCGGCGATTCGCCTCGCCGGCGTCGACGACACGACGGCACGCAAGATTGGGAGCGGCCAGGTTCAGGAGCGGTTGGTGCTTCGCGCATCCCGCCCAAGCACCGTGCTTGCGATCGACGTCAAGCCAGGGCAGCGCGTTGCTGCCGCGGACCCGCTGCTGCGCCTTGGCGAACTGGGACGATTGTGGCTCGACATCGAGCTACCGGCCGAGCGTGCTTCCAGCTGGCGCAAGGATGGCCGGATCCAGATCGTCGGTCGCCAGGCCTCGGCATCACCGCTCAGCGTGGCCGCGACCGTCAGCGATAGCCAGACCGTAACGCTGCGTGCTCAGGTGGACGAAGGCGCGGACACGTTGCGGCCCGGTGAATTCGTCCAAGCGCAAGTGCCCCTTGCAATCAAGGGCGACGCGTGGACGTTGCCGATCGCTGCGGTGGCGAACCAGGACAAGAGCACCATGGTGTTCGTGCGCACGGCAACCGGCTTCATCGCACGACCGATCTCTATCGTCGCCAGTTCGGGACAAAGCGTCAGTGTCAGTGGCGCATTGCAGCGCGGCGACGAAATCGCGGTTGCTGCGGTCATCGCATTGAAGGCTGCATGGCTCGGCGAAAGCGGTGCAGAGGAGGAATGACATGCTGCAGCGCCTGATCCAATTTGCGCTCGCGCAGCGCCTGTTTATCCTGCTTGTCGCGTCATTGCTCGCCGGCGCGGGCTGGTACTCGTTTCGAAGCCTTCCGATCGATGCGTTCCCCGACGTGTCGAGCACGCAGGTCAAAATCATCATGAAAGCGCCCGGCATGACACCGGAGGAAGTCGAGGCGCGCATTGCGATTCCTGTCGAGGTGGAACTCCTCGGCATTCCCAAGCAACGCATGCTCCGTTCGACCGCCAAATACGGCCTTGTCGATATCACAATCGATTTCACCGACGGCACCGATATTTACTGGGCTCGGCAGCAAGTGTCGGAACGCTTGAACGGCATTCTAGGCGATCTGCCAGCGGGGATTAGCGGCGGCATGGCACCGGTCACTACGCCGCTTGGCGAGATGTTCATGTTTACGGTAGAAGGCGACGGTTTCGCGCTCGACGAACGCCGCAGCTTGCTTGACTGGGTGATCCGCCCCGCGCTGCGTACCGTACCCGGCGTGGCCGACGTCAATGCTCTGGGCGGCACCGTTCGCAGCTTCGAAGTCGTGCCTGATCCGGTGAAGATGGCTGCAATGGACGTCACGCCTGCGCAGCTGCGCGATCGTATCGAGGCGGACAATCGCAACGATGGCGCAGGCCGCCTGACCGAAGGCGATGAAGTGCTGCTGGTGCGCAGCGAGGGTAACGTCCAGACCCTCGACGATCTGCGCAATATCGTGGTTACGCGCAAGAACGAGGTGCCGATTCGCATCGCCGACATCGCCGAGGTGCGCATCGGCGCGCTGACCCGCTATGGCGTAGTCACCAAGGATGGCAACGGCGAAGCGGTAGAAGGCCTTGTGCTTGGACTCGCGGGCGCCAATGCGCGTGAGGTGGTCGACGGCGTGGAGAGAAAGCTTGCCGAGCTCGCGCCGACGCTGCCTAAAGGCATCACGCTACCGGTGTTCTACAACAGGGCCGCGCTGGTCTCCAAGGCGGTGGGCACGGTATCGAAAGCACTGACCGAAGCGACGGTCTTGGTGCTGATCCTTCTAGGTCTGTTCCTGGGCAACGTTCGCGCCGCGCTCACGGTCGCGCTGGTGTTGCCGTTGTCGGCATTGGCCACGTTCATCTTGATGCACCTGTTTGGCATGTCTGCAAACCTGATGAGCCTTGGCGGCCTTGCCATCGCAATCGGCCTCCTGGTCGATGCCGCCGTTGTGGTCGTTGAAAACGTCGCGCAACACCTGCACCAGGACGAAACCGGCGGAAAACTCCCGCGGCTGCATCGCGTGTTCCGCGCCGTACGCGAGGTCGCCGTGCCGGTGACGGCCGGTATCGTCAACATCATCACGGTATTCCTGCCGCTGCTGACGCTGCAGGGGTTGGAAGGGAAACTATTCGTGCCGGTCGCGCTGACAATCGCGTTTGCGCTGGCGAGTTCGTTGCTTCTCTCGCTAACCGTCATTCCGGTGCTTGCCTCGTTCCTGGTCCAGGAGGGGGTGCATCAAGATCCCTGGCTACCGCGCAAGCTGCTCGCCCACTATTCGCCCATTCTCGAACGGGCATTGCATCAACCGCGCCCATTTCTGATGGGCGCCGGCGCGCTGCTTGCGGTGGCTATAGGCGTGTACTTTATGGTCGGAAAAACCTTCATGCCGACCATGGACGAAGGCGACATCATCGTCGGCATCGAGAAGCTGCCTTCGATAAGTCTTGAACAGACGGCCGCTCTGGATCAACGGATTCAGCAGGTTTTGATGGAGAAGGTGCCCGAGATTACCGGCATTGTCGCTCGCGCAGGATCCGACGAAATTGGCCTCGATCCAATGGGCCTCAATCAGACCGATACGTTTCTCGTTCTCAAGCCGTCCGCCCAATGGTCGGTGAGCAGCAAGGACGCGTTGATCGCGAAGATTCGTACGGTTCTCGAACAATTGCCAGGCATCAAATTCAGCTTCACGCAGCCGATCGACATGCGCGTTTCCGAAATGATCATCGGCGTGCGCGGTGACATCGCGATCAAGGTGTTCGGCGCTGATCTGGCGACACTCAACGATCTGACAACGCGCATCGAGACCATTGTGAAGGACATGCGCGGCAGCCAGGACGTCTATACCGTCCAGAACGATGGCGTGCAGTACCTGCGTGTTGTCGTCAATCGACTCGCGGCCGGACGTTTCGGCTTATCGGTGGAGAATATTCAGGACGCCTTGCGCGCACAGATCGAAGGCCTGAGAGCAGGCACGGTGATCGAGGACGGCAAGCGCGTGCCGATCTTGATCCGGGGCCCCGAGCGCGTCGCGTTGTCCCCCGCGGAATTCGCGGCCATGCACGTGACGACGGCAGATGGTCAAAGTGTGCCACTGCAAACCGTCGCGACACTGGAACGTGCAGGCGGACCGGTCAAGATCGATCGCGAGCTGGGCAGTCGCTACAGCGTCGTGATCGCCAATGTCAGTGGGCGTGATTTGGTCGGATTCGTCGAAGAGGCCAAGGCGAAGATCGCTGCGGCGGTGTCCCTGCCCACCGGGTATCGACTCACATGGGGCGGTCAGTTCGAGAATCAGCAACGGGCGGCAGCGCGCTTGAGCCTGGTCGTCCCGCTCGCACTGGGATTGATTTTCCTGATCCTATTCTCGACGTTCGGTTCCGTGCGCCAGGCGCTGCTGGTCCTCAGCAATATTCCGTTCGCGCTGGTCGGCGGCATCCTCGCCTTGTGGATCACCGGCGAATACCTCTCGGTGCCGGCCTCGGTGGGCTTCATTGCGCTACTCGGCATTGCAGTACTGAACGGAGTAGTTCTGGTGAGCTATTTCAATCAACTGCATGCGGAAGGACTGGACCCGACACAGTGCGTCCTCCAAGGCGCGAAGCGGCGCTTCCGCCCCGTGATGATGACAGCGGCGATCACGGCCTTCGGCTTAGTTCCGTTGCTGTTTGCCACGGGACCGGGTTCCGAAGTGCAACGCCCGCTCGCCATCGTCGTCATCGGCGGGCTGGTCACTGCCACGGCGCTGACGCTCCTGTTACTGCCCATTTTGTATCTGCGCTTCGGCCAGTCGTCTTCGGAGGTGCGTCATGGATAAGGTCTGCTGTTCGCTGGTGTGCACGCCGGAAGTCGAAGAAAAGCTGCTGGATGCGTTGCTCGTGCGCTTCCCTGCAGATGTATTTACCAGCACGCGCACGTTCGGCCACGGCACCGCGCCGGGTGCGCTGACAGCCGCTGAGCAGGTGATGGGACGCAGCGAGGCTCTGCTCGTGCAGATCGTTCTGAGCGCAGTAGAAATGGAAACACTGCGTGCTCTGTTGAACCGCGAGTTCGCGGGCTCCGGCATCCGCTACTGGGTCACCGTCGTTGCGGAAGAAGGAGAGCTGGCATGAAACGCTGGATCGCCTATTCATTCCTGATGGCGTGCACGGCTGCCATGGCCGATGAGTTCCTGGCACCAGATCTGCCGCCCCGCGACGTTGTGCGCTCATGGTTGCTACAGGACCCCGTAGTGCGCGAAGCACAAAGCGGCGTGTCGGCGGCCGGACATGACGCCGGCATGTTGCGCGCATCGCCCAATGAATGGACCGTCAATGCCACAGGGCAACGGCGTACCTATGGCGGCAACACGCCGTCACGCGAATGGAATGTCGGCATCGAGCGCACGTTTCGATTACCGGGCAAACGCCAGCTTGATGGCCGGCTGGGTGACGTTGAAATCGCCTTGGGTGAATCACGGTATGACCAGGCGCTGCGCGATGCGAAACATGATCTGGTCGACTTGTGGCTGGACTGGCGAGGCGCCGCGGAGACGGCCGTGCTAGTTGATGACCAGGTCACGTTGGCCAAGTCGAATCGCGACGTGGTCGAAAAACGTCTCAAGGCTGGCGACGCGGCGAAACTCGATCTGAATGTTGCCGACACCGATTTGGCAGATATCGATCGCGTGCGCAGCGAAGCGCGGACCAATGAAACCAAAGCACGGGCACGCCTCACGGCTCGGTTCTCGGACGTCAAGGCGGATGCAGGACGTTTGTCGGATCCGGCTCCATTCGCGGAACCTGTGGATTTTTGGAAGGAGCAGCTCCTCCAACGAAATCCCGCACTTCGTACGGCCGAAGCCGAACGCGAACGCGCGACGCTGGGAGCAACGCGCGCGCGGGCAGATCGCGCGCCGGATCCAACCATCGGAGTATTCAGCGCATCGGAAGCCTTCTCGAACGAACGGATCATTGGCTTGAGCCTGAGCGTGCCGCTGTCGGGTAGCTATCGAAGTCAGAAGATGGCCCGAGCGCTGGACGCCGCCGACCAGACGGAGGCCGCGCTGGCGCGAATGCGTCAGCGCGTAGAAGCGGAGGCCATCGAACTCTATTCAGACGCCGTCGGCGGCCATGAACGCTGGCAGCTTTCGACGAAGACCGCCTTGCGCACGAGCGAAAATGTCCGTTTGACCCAGCGCGCGTATAGCCTCGGTGAGGTCGATCTGCAAACGTTGCTGATCACACAGCGGCAGTCACTGGACACAGCGAGGATTGCGCTGCAAGCGCAGGTCGATGCGCTGCGCGCACGCTATCGTCTATTGATTGACAGCGGCAGACTCTGGTCGGATGTCGGAGGATAACGATGACCACGCTCACGATGTATCCGAAAGCCAAAATAAGACGTGCCGGCCGGCTCCCCCTGCGCCATGGCGCGTGTCGTCAATACGAAGGTGAAGGAGCCGATGTATGAGTAGCGAACACAATCACGGCCACGCGGCTATGGCCGGCGGCCATGAAAAGCCACTGTGGATCGCGTTGGGACTGACCAGTGCCTTCCTCGTAGCGGAATTGATCGGCGCATGGCTGACCCACAGCCTCGCTCTTTTCTCTGACGCCGCACACATGTTCACCGACACTGCAGCGCTCGGAATTTCGCTGGCCGCCATCCGGATCGGCAAGCGCGCCGCGGACAATCGACGGACCTACGGCTACTACCGTTTCGAAATCCTCGCTGCGGCGGTCAACGCCACCCTGCTCTTTGGAGTGGCGATATTCATCTTGATCGAAGCGGTCCAGCGATTCCGTGAGCCTCCCGAAATTCAATCGATTGGCATGGGTGCTATTGCGGTGCTGGGGCTCATCGTGAATCTGATCTCAATGCGAATTCTGCAGGGCGGAAGCGAATCCAGCCTCAACGTCAAAGGCGCTCATCTCGAGGTGTGGAGCGACATGCTCGGTTCTATCGGCGTGATCATTGCGGCTGTGGTGATTTATCTTACAGGCTGGCGAGCGATCGATCCGATCGTCGCCGTCTTGATCGGTCTGTGGGTACTACCGCGCACATGGACCTTGCTCAAACATGCGTTCAACATCCTGCTCGAAGGCGTGCCCGCGGGTATGGACGTCGCGCAAATTGAGGAAGAGATCCTTGCCACACCGGGCGTCACCAGTGTCCACGACCTGCATGTCTGGGCTGTCACCAGCGGCAAGGCGGTGCTGACTGCGCACGTTGTGCGAGAAGAGAACCATGCGACCACGGACGCCCAACTGCAGGCGCATCTTCGCGAGCGACTCATCGGCCGTTTCGCGATTCATCACACGACGCTGCAGGTTGAGCAGGAACGTTGCGACACGCCCGATTGTGTGCTGACCAGTGAACAGCCGCATACTGACTATCATTGATCAGACCGATTTTGAAGATGACTAGACTGCGCCCAGGTATCGGCGCCGCACTCGGTGCGGCAGCGCTCTTTGGCGCGAGCACACCGCTCGCGAAGACGTTGCTCACGGGGGTCAGCCCGATCCTGCTCGCAGGATTGCTCTACGCCGGTTCCGGCGCTGGACTAGGAGTATGGCTTCTCATCCGCTATCTGCGCGGTCAGCGATCGGCCGACGCGCCACTGCCGGCATCGCATTGGCCATGGCTCGGCGGCGCCATCCTGTTTGGTGGCGTGTTGGGCCCCATGCTCCTGATGATCGGCCTGATGCATACCCCGGCGTCCAGCGCCTCATTGCTCCTGAACCTCGAGAGCGTGCTCACGGCTGTGCTCGCTTGGAGCGTCTTCCATGAAAATGTCGATCGCCGGGTTTTCCTCGGCATGATGGCAATCGTTGGTGGGGGCGTCCTGCTGTCATGGCAGCAGGATTCAACGGCAGGTGTTCCGTGGGGCGCGCTGGCAATTGCGGGTGCCTGCCTGTGCTGGGCAATCGATAACAACCTGACCCGCGTCGTATCTAGCGGCGATCCCATCCACATCGCAGCGATCAAAGGCGCGGCGGCCGGCACGTGCAATGTGGTGATCGCATTCCTTGTCGGGAGTCATTTGCCTTCATTTGCCAATGTTCTAGAGGCTGGTGTGATTGGCCTCGCAGGATATGGCGTCAGTTTGGTGCTCTTTGTCATCGCGCTGCGTCATCTCGGAACCGCGCGGACGGGGGCATATTTTTCGACGGCGCCTTTCGTGGGAGCGGTACTGTCCCTACTGGTGTTTGGCGAGCAGCCAGATCTCATGTTCTGGATCGCCGGTGCGCTCATGGGCATTGGCGTTTGGTTGCACGTGAGCGAGCAGCATTCACATGAGCACGTTCACGAGCCCTTGGACCACAACCATCGGCATCGACATGATGCCCACCATCAGCATGCCCACGACTTCGCGTGGGATGGAAGCGAACCGCACAGTCATCCTCATGTGCACGCGCCACTCGTGCACGCGCACTCACACTATCCGGACATTCATCACCGGCACGGACATTGAGCGCTTAGTGACGCACGGCGGATATCCTAAGTTGGTTTTTCGCGATGACGTGGCAAACCGATCGAAATTGCCGAAGCGGCAGTGACGAATGCTGCCGAGATCCAGAGACAAGCGCCAAGGCCAGCGATCTGAAATACCCAGCCAGACAGGATCGTACCGATCAGGCGACCCATGGCGTTCGCCATGTAGTAGAACCCGACATCGAGTGATACGCCATCTTCGGCGGCGTAGCTGACGATCAGGTAGCTGTGCAACGACGAGTTGATCGCGAACAGCGCGCCAAAGATCGCCAGGCCGGCGACAAGTACCATCTGCGGCGATGCGCCTTGGCTCAGGAGCAGCGCCATCGCTGCGGGAATTGCCGCAAGACCGGCCGCCCATGCGAACGCTGACTTCCCGTCCGGCAGATGGCCGCTGCGTTTGCCAGTCAACGCCGGCGCGATTGACTGCACCATGCCGTAGCCAATGACCCAGGCGGCGAGGAACGCGCCGACCCACCAATATGTCCAGCCGAGTGAGTCGGTCAGGAACACCGGCAGGGCCACGACGAACCACACATCGCGAGCGCCGAATAAAAACAACCTTGCTGCGGACAAGATGTTGACGGCGCGGCTCTTTGAGAAAATGTCCCGGAATTTCGGCTTATTCTTCGCCTTGCCGAGATCGCGTTTGAGCGACAGCAGACTGCCGATCCAGACCACCACCAGAGCGACGGCCATGATGGCGACTGCATTGCGGAAACCGGTGAGCGTGAGCAATGCGCCACCGAGGAAGAACCCAACACCCTTGAGGGCGTTCTTGGAACCCGTCAGGGCGGCGACCCACCGATAGAGTGCACCTTGCTGATCTCCAGGTACGAGCAGCTTAATGCTGCTCTTGGCGCTCATCTTGTTGAGGTCCTTCGCAATGCCGGAAAGCGCCTGCGCGCTCATGACCCACGGCACGGTCAACCAGGCAATCGGTGCCGTCAGCACTGCAAGCGCGAGGATCTGCAATGCAAGACCTATGTTCATCGTGCGATTGAGGCCGATGCGAGCGCCCAGCCAGCCACCGACGAGATTGGTGATCACGCCGAAGATTTCGTAGAACAGAAACAGCAAAGCGACCTGCAGCGGACTGTAGCCGAGCTGGTGGAAATACAGCACCACCAGCATACGCAGCGCGCCGTCGGTCAAGGTGAACGCCCAGTAGTTGCCGGTGATCAGCAGATACTGGCGGACATCCGTCGAGAAGCGACTCAGCATTGCGCTACTGGTCCGCGCGGCCGACCCAGCGCACGAGTTCGGTGGTGCGATTCACATAACCCCACTCGTTGTCGTACCACGCATAGATCTTTACGTGCGTCCCATTGACGACGAGCGTCGATTGCGCGTCGACAATGCTGGAGCGTGGATCACCGAGAAAATCGATCGAGACCAGCGGGCGCTCCTCATAGCCGAGGATGTCCTTGAGCTCGCCCTCAGAGGCAGCTCTGAGGAAGCCGTTGACCTCCTCGACGGTGGTCGCCCGCTCAACCTCGAACACGCAGTCGGTCAACGATGCGTTGGTCAGCGGCACGCGCACGGCATGTCCGCTCAGGCGGCCCTCCAACTCCGGGAAGATCGAGGCAATCGCCGTCGCTGATCCTGTCGACGTAGGGATGAGACTGGATCCGCAGGCGCGAGCTCGACGCAGATCCTTGTGGGGTGCGTCGACGATAACCTGGGTGTTGGTCAGGCTATGAATGGTCGTCAGACTGCCGTGGCGAATACCGAGCTTCTCGTGGATGACCTTCACGACGGGCGCAAGACAATTCGTCGTGCAGGACGCAGCGGTGACAATGCGATGCACGGCTGGGTCGAACCGTTGATGGTTGACGCCGACAACCGCGTCCAGCACGCCGGGTTCCTTCACTGGAGCCGTCACGACAACGCGTTTCACGTTTTGATCGAGATACGGCTGCAGCACGTCGCTCTTGCGGAACTTGCCGGACGCTTCGACGACGACGTCGCAACCCGACCAATCGGTATCTGCAATGGCCTTGTTGCGCGTGAACGGTATGCGTTGGTTGTCGATCACGATCGTATCGCCGTCCGCACTCGCTTCGTGTTGCCAGCGCCCGTGAATCGAATCGAACGTCAGCAAATGCGCGAACGTCGCGGCGTCGGCTGCCGGGTCGTTGATCTGCACGAATTGGAGTTCTGAAGAGTCCCATCCAGCGCGCAGAGTCAGACGCCCCATGCGACCGAATCCATTGATGCCTACTTTGATAGCCATGTCGAAGGATGTGCAGTAAGAGAAAGGAGTCGCACGACGAGTACGTGTGGTCAGACGCTTTCAGCGGCTGATTGCTGACCGATGGCATTGAGGCGAGACTGCATCGCGAGGCGGTCGAGTTTGTTGAAATCGAAACTCAGCAATAGCAAAATTCTCTGCTGAAGGAGATTGCGCGCAGTGCGAAATGCCTGCTGGATATCGGCTTCCGATCCCGTCGTCGCCGCAGGATCAGGGACGCCCCAATTCGAGGTCATGGGTGCGCCGGGCCAGGTAGGAGGTACCTCACCCGCGGCCTGATCGCATACCTCAATGACAAAATCCATGGCGGGCGCGCCCGGCTGTGCGAACTCGTTCCAGTTCTTGCTGCGTAACCCGTCGGTCGGCAAGTCGGCACGTCGGAGCGCATCGATCGCGTGGGGATTGATGGCGCCCTTGCGGGCACTGCCACCGCTGAATGTATTGAAACGACCTTTTGAAAAGAATCGCATCATCGACTCGGCCATGATGCTGCGTCCCGAGTTTCCCGTGCAGACGAACAGGATGTCGTAGACCTTATCCGCCATGACTTGCTCTTCAGTATTGGTGACGGTGGTTTCCCGGATTCCCGGCCAACCAAACCAGCGCGCCGATACGCCGTGCAATCGCGGCCCTTGACTACTTTCTAGCGCGACGGGCAGCGATGTCTGTCTTGCCGGGCTCGAGCTTCTTGTTCGCCGAATTTACGACGCGGGATTTGACCGGATTCGCCGCACAACTCGATTCACGCAGCGGTTCGCACAGACTGGGATTGCCCGCGCAACAGTTTTGCGTCAGGTAGTCCACGAGCTCGCGCATCGCTGCAATGTCTGCGCGATAACGGATAGAACGCCCACGCTGTTCGGTGTGGATCAACCCGGAATGCGCCAGCTCTTTCAGGTGGAAGGAGAGCGTCGAGGGCGCGATAGCCAGCGACTCGATGATCTCGCTTGGGGTTGCGCCCAAAGGGCCGCGTTCGACGAGCATGCGAAATACGTCGAGGCGTGACTGTTGCGCCAACGCGGAGAGCGCAACAACTGCGTTTTTCGTATCCATTGTTCTATAATCATGGAAACATAGAACATAGTCAAGGTTGCGCTCTCCCTCCACCCCATCAACTATTCGTCCAAGTTCGCGAGGTCACGAGCGATACGCAGATGCTTCTGGAGTCGACCATCACCTGTCCAGCTTGCGGACATCAAATGACAGAGACCATGCCGATCAATGCATGCATTTTCTTTCATGAATGTACCGCATGTATGGCACTCTTTCGTCCTCAGCCGGGTCACTGCTGCGTGTTCTGCTCATACGGCACCGTGGCGTGCCCCCCGATTCAGCAAGCAGCTTCCTGCTGTGCGACGGTCGCCGGCTCAGGACGCGCTACGTAGTAGCTGCTGTTTCTCGCGTCGGTGAGTCCACAGAACGCCAGCCGCAAGAACGGTCAACACGATCGATAACCCGGCAAACAGCGTGCTGTAGCCAAACACCCGATACACGGCAGCTGCAGACAATGGTCCTGCTGCACGTGCGAATCCCTGCAATCGTGCGATCGACCCATTGAGACGACCGGCATGCGTGGAACCGTAGAGCGCATGGATGACGAGCGGTCGCGCCAGCGTGCTCCAGCCCGCGCCAATACCAAAGATCGCAACGCCGATGCCCACACCCCTCAGGCCATGCGAACACGCGATGACCAGCAACCCAAGCGCGAGCAAGATCAGCGGTCCAGCGAGCAGCACGGGCACCGATCCACCGCTTCGTCCTGACACCATCCATAGGCGTCCTGGGAGCTGCATGACGCCGAGCAACGCCAAAGCATTGGCGGCCGCGACCGGACTGTGGCCACGATCGATCAAGGCCGCAATCAAGAGCGCGCTAAGCGCCATCGCTGCGAGCGTGCTGCCGGCAAACGAAAGACGCACCAGGATTGGAATCGTCGGCGCGGGACTTGATGCGAGCGGCACGTCAGCAGCGTGCCTGACGTACGAACGTTCTCTCAGGCTCGGAAAAACCATCTGCTCCATCACGGCCGCGCCGACGAGCAACGTCGCGGCGAGTGCCGCGTGCGTCGATCGCCAACCGGTTTGCGCAACCAGCCATGCAATGAGCGGAATGCAGACCGTGCTCGCAAGCCCTCCGAAGACCGTGACCGTGGCCAATGCGCGGACGCGTTCGATCGGATCGTCAATTGCCCTCTGCACCAGTCCGAACGCTGGCTCGTACAGCACCATGGCCATGGCAGCGCCGAGGGCGATCCATTCGAGGTAAACGCCGATGAGAGAAGTGATAGCAGTGGACGCGACCAAGGTCGCGACGGCCAGCAACGCGCCCCAACGCATCAGCTGGGTCCCCTCGCCGCGATCGAGCGCACGGCCTACGGAAGGCGCCGCGAATGCCATCACCAGCAGACCTGTCGAAAACGCGCCTGCGATGCTCGTCTCCGATACGTGGAAGGTCTCGGACATCGGATGAAGCGTGACGGAGAACGCGTAGTACAACGCACCCCAATAGAGGCACTGCACCGCACCGAGCCACCAAATCGCTCGGCGCGGAACGGGGCGTGGCTCCGGCCCTACCGGCAGCACGACTTTGCAGGGACCGCGATCACCTCGACTGCCGCTGCCTTCGGTGCATCACAGCCGCAACCGCTTTCGCCGGCGGCTTTGGCGTCGGCGTCTTTCACGCAGCAGGCCTCAACACCGGCAGGTGCCGGGCCTCCACAGCAGCTGGATGCGCTGGCGATCGCGACTGTCGCAGGCTCCGGTGTGGTGCACGATGTGCCGCAGGCAGACGCTGCGGGCGCATCGCTGAAGTCCGTGCTGCAAACACCGGTTTCCGGCAGTGAGAGTTCGACGCGTCGCGCCGCGTCCCAGTCGCCGGCGATCGCGGCGGCGACCGAACGCACCTGCTCGTACCCGGTCATCAGCAGGAACGTCGGCGCACGGCCGTAGCTCTTCATGCCGACCACATACAAATTTGCATCGGGATGCTTCAATTCCATCGCGCCATGCGGTCGCACAGTGCCGCAGCTGTGCAGGTTCGGGTCGATCAACGGCGCCAGCGCCGCCGGACTCTGCGTGCCCGAATCGAGGTCGAGCCGCACCTCATCGAGAATCGTCAGGTCGGGTCGAAAGCCGGTCGCCGCAATGATCTCGTCGACGGCAGGCAGCGCCAAACCTTCGCTCCATGCAACCCAACCATCGTCAGCGCGCTCAATCCGGTCGATGAAGGTGCTTGTATGAACCTGCAGAACGCCGTCTTCGACAAGCGTGGCGATGCGCAGGCCCAGACGCCCGCGTTCCTTTAGCTGATCGTTCTCGCCACCACCCAGAACACGGCGCAATGAAGGTCGCCGTAACGCCCAGTGGATCTGCGTGCCCTGAGTCTCGCGGCTTAGCTGCGCAAGATCGGTCAGCACATTGAATGCCGAATGGCCGCTGCCGACGACGAGCACACGCTTGCCCGCATAGTGCTGTCGTACGGTGCCCAGCACATCGGGCATGCCGTAGAACACGTGATCACGCGCAGCACCTTCTCCCAGCGCGGGAATGCCCGATGCACCGATCGGATTGGGACGATCACTGTTACCCGATGCATCGATGACCGCTTGTGCCACGAGTTCGTGCTCTTCGGCGCGATCGAGGTAGCGCACCACGAAGGGTGCCGCCTCACGATCGGCATTCTTCATTCGATCATGGCGCTGTTTCGTCACGCCGACGACGCGGGCATGAACACGAATTTGCGAAGCGAGCTCGGGCGTGGCCGCCAAGGGCTCGAGATATTGTTCGACGACTTCTCGTCCCGTGGGGAAATGCGCCGGATCAGGCGCGTACCAGCCATGGGCGGCGAGCAGTTCGCCGGCGCGCTTGTCGATGTTGTATTCCCATGGCGAGAACATGCGCACATGTCGCCACTCTCGCATGCCAGCACCCACTGCAGAGCCGGCTTCGAGGACCAGCGGCGTGAAACCGCGGGCACGAACATGGACGGCAGCGGCCAGGCCGATGGGGCCGGCACCGATGATGACAACAGGCAACGATGAGGACATGACAAACCTCGATGTCAGTATGGGGATTGATCGGTTTCGCCGATCAGATTCTCGGGAATGAGACGCTCGACGATCACGACGTCGAGCCAACGGCCATCGAGCTGGCCGTGCTTTTCGTAGATGCCCACTTCGCGGAAACCGCACGCCCGGCAGAGTCCGCGGCTCGCCCCGTTGAACGGGAAGATGCGCGATACGAGCTTCCAGTAGCCTCGTTCGCCAGCGACGTCGACAAGAGCGTTCAACAGAACGCGACCCAGGCCGCGGCTTCGCGCAGCGTGATCGAAGTAGATCGAGAATTCGGCGATGCCGGCGTAGCAGTCTCGCGACCGATAGCTGCTCAAGCCGGCCCAGCCCGACACCTCGCCGTTGCTGTCTACGGCGACGAGCAACGGATATCGCGGGTCGATGATGCGTGCGGCCAGATCTTCGACGCGTCGCGGCTGCGTCTCAAAGGTGGAGCTGCGTTCCGCAATGCCTTGATTGTAGATCGCCGTGATTGCGGATGCATCCAAGGGCTCTGCGGAACGGATATGCGTGGGCATCGTCATAGTGTTGTCACTAACAACTTTATGGATAAAAAAAGGGATCAGCCGCAGGGCATCTTCGGACCGCAGCCCGTAGCACACACACCGACACTGATGCCGGACACGAAGCGTGATTCGGCAGCGCGTGCGAGTCTTCGGATCACATCAGTGACACGGGCACGGACATCGGGATCGAGATCGGCCAGAAGTTCGGCTTGCTGCGCGATCAATTCGCGATTGATCTTCTCGTAAAGCGCTCGGCCGCTACGCGTGACGCTCAGCGACAACGCTCGCGCGTCCTCGGCGTCGGGTGATCGCTCGACGTAGCCCTTGCGCTCCAAGGCATCCACAACGCGAGTGGTCGTGCTCTTGTCGAGCATGAGCACCTCAGCCAGTGCTTGGCTGCGCATGGGCCCTTTCTCGACCAACGTTTCGAGGGCGTAGCACTGCGTCACCGAGATGTCGTAGCAGCAGATCTTGTCGCGATCGCGAAACTGGTAGATGCGCACGAGGTCGGAAACGGCCGAGTGCAGGCCCTCGGCATCTGCGAGAAGCGAACGGCTGGCGGATTGGCTCAAGCCACGTCTGGGGCTGGATGACTTTAGTTGCATGTAGCAACTATATGGACAGTGATGGACACCGTCAAGCACGCACTTGCCTAGCCTCGGCGTCTACTTCCTATGTTCTCGAATGCGCGACGCATTCATTCAATAACAAGGTCGCCACGATACCCATGCGGTCCTTTGATCTCTAAGGATGCCTCCGCTCTGCTTTCCTTCCCTCGTTCCCTGCCCTTCCCTGATCTGTTCCCTGTTCCGACATCGGCAATTTCTGCCTCGGCTCCATCAATACCGGCTTCACAGCTCATTCTCCAATCACCCACTCCGCTAGACTGTCTCCAAGATCCCGCGAATTCCCTGAAAATTTCCCTGTTCACGGGAATTGCTTGGAGAGACGGGTGCTCGCGAATCCGCGTCCACCGCCAGAAATGAAAACGGCCCCCTCTTGGGGCCGTTTTCATTTCTGGCGGAGAGGGTGGGTGGACGAGACCACTGGTTCGACCAATTCGCCGGGAGCGAATTGGGACAGCCGCAGGCTGGCCCCGTAGCGCGCAGCGCGGAGGGGTGAGCCGCGGGGATGGGGCGAACAATCCCACCCTCGCCGCCAGAATTGCAATCAAGCCGCCGCTTTCAGAGGTTTTTTTTGCGCCGGCGTCATTTCTACCTCAGTTCCTAGAACTGCATTGCCGCCACGTCGCCCATGGCAGAATGAGCAGCCGATTTGGCGATCCACCCCATATCTGAAGGTCCTATGCCGGCGAACGTCACCGTCGAGAACTTCACGGATCTAGACGCGTTTATGGATCGGCTGCTGTATCTGGCCACTAAAGAGCGCAACACGATCTACCGTGGACAATCGGATGCTTCTTGGGAGCTTCGGCCAAGCGCGTGGCGTGGCGGCCTACGCGACACGATTGTTACGCTGTATGAAGACTTCAACGACAACTGGCACGACGCGCTTCCCTACCCAAGTTCAATGGGGGCAGCGTTCGCTGCCACGCACTATCTGCCAAGTCGAAACGACGAGATTCACGTCGGACGCCTAAAACTTCTTACGTCGTAATTTCTCGCAGAGAGTCGACTTGTTGACCTATTCTGCGATGGCCGCGACACGGTCGCGATAGCTGTACCCGGGGTCACCAACGCGCTGCACGGGACGTGCCTAGTGGACTTGCTTACGCGAGAAGGCGATGACGCATACGGCCCGTTTGTACCCGGCTTCAAGCTGTCTGCAGCGCACGCACTAGCGCAACATGCGGGTTTGCCGACTCGCCTTCTCGATTTTTCAGACAACCCTTTCAAGGCTGCCTTCTTTGCGATCAAGGACGTGTCTGACGAAGTAGTCGCGGGAGGAAATATCGCGGTATGGGTTGCAACTGAAGATGAAAAACTTCGACCGCCTCTTAGTCAGTTCACGACTTGGAAATCCCCGGTTGAGGTAATTCGAATCTTCCGCTCACAGATCGAATTCCTTCACTCACAAGACGGCCTCTTCGTGGCGTGCAATGCGGACGGCAACGCCTACTTTCTAAGCCACAGCGAGTGGCCTACATTCGAAAGAGTGATGCTTGGGTGGAGAGTCCAAAAGCTCGTGTTGCCCGGGGATCTAGCCCTTTCGCTAAGCGCTCGTTTGGCAAACATGCGAATCAATGCATTTACGATGATGCCGACGATACAGAGCGTTGCGAGGCACGTTCGCGAGATGTATCGCTTATAGGACAAGTGAGGTGCGGCATAGGAGCCCACACGCGAGCTGACGCGGCCCGGACTACCGAATAAACGTCGCCGAAGCATTGTTTATCCCGTCCGGCGCCCGTTGAGCTTTAGCAACCGCAATCGCACCGAGCGTCGCCAAAGTTCCGGCGTGCGCCATGTCGTCAAACGAATCCGGTTCACCGTTCTGGCTCGTCGTGATCTGGTCGCTCCTCGCCTGCGCCGGCGCCACCTGCGAAAAGATCAGCACGTTTCGAGCGACGGGCAGCAGACAATAGGCTGGACTATTCGTCTGCCCGCGTGATTGATGACAGGACCCGTTCAAGGACATCGTCCGTCCCTCGCCTTTGACACTCACCTCGGGTTCGTAGGCGAGAGACCAGCGCCCATTCAAGCGCGCCACCGCCGCCTTGATTTGCGCATCTCTGCTCGCGAAGTCGTAACGGTCCTTGAAGATCAGGATCTCGACCGCTGCGGTTTTCCCGCTACGGGCACTATCAGCCATCGCAGCGACGCAGCGATACACGACGTCCGCGTCGGCAGATCCTGCCATGCAGTTGATCGGCTGGCTCGATCGAAAGCTCATCGCCGGATCGATCCCGTTTGCTCGCAACTGCGCCACAAGCGCACTCGGCGGGACGAGCGGGATCGCTTGAGCGGATGAATTTTGCGCTGCCATGAGCAACGCCAAAGCGGTCACGGTTGCCTTGATGGGCTTGGGCATGAGCTTCACCATCCTTGTCGTGGACAGGCGCCGAAATTTTCGCGACGATTGAAATTCCACTTGCGTTCTCCATCAGGCGAAGAGGTGGTTCCACAGATGCTGCCGCCGAGCTTCTTCACCGAGGCGCGAATGCGCGCTCCGCACTTCATCCAGGCTCGCGTGCTGGGCTGGAACGGCATGCTCACTGTGCGCGTCACGCGCGTATTCCGCGGAACCATCAAACGCGGCGACCAACTCGCACTGTGCGTCAGCGTCGCAGCCGATGCGCCTCCGCGGCTCGGCGACCCTACGTTGTGGGCAACCCTGAAAGACGTCTTGTCCGCGCGCTATGTGGAAGTATTTCTCGACGGGGATCCGCCCGCGATCGTGTGCGATCAAATCAAATACCTCAAAAGAGCATTCTGGTGGCCGAGCGGCGACCCAACGCAGGAGGCGTTCATCTGGTAAGCCTTGCTTTGCACGGGTCATTGCAAGGGTCTTCCGTATCTCTGACGATGCAGATCAGCAAGCGATCGTCGTCGTTGACAAGTAAGTGAAATCGCCGCTGTTTGAACCTGCCCCGTCAGCCACGAAGGCCGATCAATGCGCAGGAGCCGACTCCGGCATGCTGCAGTGCCTCTCCGTTCTGGCCATGCATGGGTCGTAGTCGTTCTTGCGCATCTGCCACATCGTTTGGACTTCAATGCAGTCGGTTTGGCAGCGCTGCCTTTGAGCCGGCTCATGCGTTCGTCGGAAGGGATTAGCCCCATTTCGGCGGGATCGCCGCGCGTTAGATTGCCGGCGAAGCGCAGCTTGCTTCCGCTGACGCACGAGCATGACCTTGATGGAGCGCGTGGGATCGTGCCGATCGATCATCATGGATCGAACCCATTCGCAAAAATCTTGTCAGTGCGTGCTTGCACGACAAGGGTGGCGTTCGCGTCGGCGCCATTGTGGCCGTCTTCGGTCTGCAGAGCGCCGACGGCGAGGTGATTGGTATAGCTGCCGACGATGCTGGAGGTCACCGAGACGGCAACGACGCAGCTGCCAAAAGGAATGTGTGCGCCGGCATCGAGTGTGACGTTGCTGCCACCCGGGGTTGCTGTGGCATGTCCGCTGGAGCAGGTCGTCGTCGGCGTTGCGGGATTGGCAATCAGCAACCCCGCCGGCAGCGAGTCGACAAGAGCCGACGTCAGCGTCGCCGACGACGCGTTGGCATTGTAGAGAGCCACGGTCAGGCGACTGCTGCCGTCGCTGATGACGTGTGCGGGCGTAAATCCCTTCGCGAGAACGGGCGGATACGTCGTCGGTGCGGCTCCGACCGTCAAGCTTGCCTGCGCCGCGGCCGCGCTTGCACCGAAGTCGGTCATCAGTGCGCCGGCGGCGATCGTATTGGTATAGAAGCCCGGCGTCGGCGAAGTCACCGCGAGCGTGACCGAACAGCTGCCGTGGGCGGGAATCTGTGCGCCGACTGCCAAAGTGACGACCGCGTCTCCTGCGGTGGCGGAAACATTGCCGCCTCCGCAGGTCGTCGCAGCGAGCGCCGGATTTGCTGCAACCAGCGAAGCAGGCAAGGTATCGGTCAACGCTGCGACAAGGGTGGCAGCGGCCGCGTTGCTGTTGGCCAGCGTAAGCGTCAACGTGGCCTGACCGTGCGCCACGATGCTCGTCGGCGCAAAACTCTTCGAAAGACTCGGCGCTGTTGCCGTTGCGATAAGAGTGGCGCTGGCCGCATCGGGATTGTCGCCAAGATCGGTTCGCAAGGCGCCCGCGGCAATCGTGTTGGTGAACGTTCCGGGTGATGTTGCAATGACCTGCAGCTGGATCAGGCATGAGCCAGAAGCCGGGATGGCTGCACCGTTCCCGAGCGTCACCGTGTCCGCTCCGGGGGTTGCGACGACAGCGCCGCCTGCACAGGTCGAGCCGGCACTGGCGGGCGCCGAGACAACGACATGCGCGGGCAGGTGATCGACCAGATCCTCCGCCAGCGTTGCTGCGCGATGATCGGTGTTATGCAACGTGATCGTCAGCGTGCTCGAATTTCCGACGGCGACGGCGCCAGGGTTGAACGTCTTGGCAACGGTCGGCGGCACGCCGGTGACGTTGAGCGTTGCCTGTGCATCGTCGGGGTTGTCGCCCAGATTCGTCTGCAGATCGCCGGCCGCGATGACGTTGGTGAAGGCACCCGCCGTATCGGTCGTCACGTGCACTTGCACGAGGCACGAGCCGGACGCAGGAATCGCGGCACCGGCCGCCAGCGTCACACTGTCGGCGCCGGGCGTGGCCACCACATTGCCACCGGCGCAGGTCGAACCTGCCGAGGCAGGATTGGAAATGGTGACGCCTGCCGGCAGCATGTCGACGAGATCCGCGCCGAGGGTCGCCGCAACGTGATCGCTGTTGCTCAGGGTGATCGTCAACGTGGTGTCGTCGCCAAGCGTGATATTCGCAGGGGTGAACGTCTTTGCCAGCGTCGGTGCCGTTGCGGTCGTGTTCAACGTGGCATTCGCGTTGTCGGGATTGCTGCCGTGGTCGGTCTGCAGATCGCCGGCATGGATCGTATTGAGGACACTGCCGGCTGCGTCGGTCGTGACGTGTACCTGCACCAGGCATGAGCCCGAGGCAGGGATTTGCACAGGCGAACCGGCGCCGTTGTCACTCAGCGTCACCGTTTGTGCGCCAGGCGTTGCGGTGACCGCACCGTGGCTGCACGTGGTGCCAGCGCTCGCCGGATTGGCCACGAACAGGTGTGCCGGCAGCATGTCGGCCAGATCATGCGTGAGCGTGGCGACGACCGCATTTGGATTGTTCAGCGTGATCGTAAGCGTGGTGTCGTCGCCGAGCACGATATTCGGCGGAGTGAATGTCTTCACGACTGTCGGCAGCGCCTCGGGCGCTGCGCGCAAGGCAACGGTGGCGCAGCTCAGTGCCACTGCGGCAAGAAGATTCAACAAGCGGACGGGGCGCATGGCAACACTCGTGACGCCGGTACCAGCCGGCTATACGTCAGAGTGAGAGGAATCGGCGAAGTATCACGGGACTCGAGCAGCAACAGGTCAATGGTGCTGGTCGTTCGCCTGCGGCAGGCTTGTCGCGAATGGAAAATTCCAGTTATGCGCTGCAGTCGGGAACCAGCAGGCGCAAGCACCCGCGAATGTTGGCCTGACTGATACCCAATGGACCTGCGTTCCTGAGATCGAAGATCCAGGTCGCGGAGGTAAATCGGTCAGTTCATTGCACGTGTTCAGCTGACGTGCCCGGGATCAGTTGCACACGATCAATCGCCCACAGTGGGTCGCTGCCTCGGCCGGTGAATACAAAACACAGGTCGTGTTTGCCATCCGTTGTCGGCAATGCAGCGCGCAATGTCGTCACCCCGGAGAGCTGACGTGCCGGCTGCAGCGGAATCGTTGCCAGCGTGGCACCAGAACACGAATCGATCTTGACCAGCAACTCGCCATCCGGTGATTGCGGGGCCGGACGCGGCACGACATTCGCCGCGTCCTTCCACAACTGGAAGTTGTAGGGCAGATGGCCTACGCCGACTTCGATCGCCACGATGCCATCGAGCGGTGCATTCGTGTAGATCCAGCACGGATCGAACAGGTCGACCGTGAAGAACGTGCGTGCCCCGACTGCTGGCCCGTCGTCTTCCAGTCGAAGCGGAAGCTTTCCGCTGCACGGTTTCAAGGCGTCGCTGGAACGTCGAAGAATATCCGCACGTGTCAATTCGCTTGTTTCCACGCCGCCCACGATGCGGCCATCAACGAAGGTAGCGGCGCGCAGCGTCGAGGGAATGGGTTGAATCAGCGGGGCGCGGTAGAGCCGCGAAGTGCTCACAGGCAAGCTGCCATCGTCGGTGTAGTGGATTGGCTGCGCAACCTGGTTCGACAGCGTTACTTTCACACGCCTGCTTGCCGCGTCGTATTCACTGGCGAAACGCACCTCGAATGCACTGTTCGCGACGGCGACGCCGGCAGCGGCATAGCGATCCATCTGCGGCGCCAGCCGCAAGACGAAACTGTTCCAGTCGCGCGTCGACGGTGGAGACCACAGAACTTCCGCCAGCGCGGCGAGGCGCGGAAATGCCGCATGCTCGACCAGCGCGGGCGTGCGCATGTGTTCGGTCCACAGATTCGCCTGCGCGCCAAGGACGCGCACGGCAGCGTCGGCGCCCATACCGGCGGGTGTTGGCTCGAAGGCGTAGATGTCCGCCAGCGTGCGCAGGTCGGGGCGCCCCGACGGTTCATCCGCGGCATCGCTTTGCAGGTGATCGAGGTACAAATCCGGCGATGGAGCCATCACGACGTCATGCCCCTGCTGTGCCGCATCGATACCACCCTTGGCGCCACGCCACGACATGACGGTCGCCGCAGGCGGCACGCCTCCTTCTAGGATTTCGTCCCAGCCGATCAGCTTGCGACCGTGCGCCGCGAGATATTTCTGCAGTCGCGCAATGAACCAGCCCTGCAACGCATCCTCGTTCGCCATGCCGAGCGCGTGCATGCGTGCCTGCACCTGCGACGACGCCTTCCATTGATCCTTGACCGCCTCGTCACCACCGACATGGATGTAGCCAGCGGGAAACAGCGCCATGACTTCATCGAGCACGTTCTCGACGAAGGTGAATGTCGCCTCGTCGACGTTGAGGATGTAGCTGTGCACTCCCCAATCCGGCGAGACGACCGGCGTGTCCCCGGCCGAGCCGAGTTCGGGATAGGCGGCGATTGCCGCTTGCATGTGCCCGGGCATGTCGATCTCGGGCACGATCGTGACGTTCCGTTCGCGCGCGTAGAGCACGATGTCGCGGATCTCGTCCTGCGTGTAGTAACCGCCGTAGCGCACCGGTTTGCCATTCGCATCCGTGCCTGCGGCACCGGCTGGCTTCCGCCACGCGCCGATCTCGGTGAGCCGGGGATACTTCTTGATCTCGATACGCCAGCCCTGGTCGTCGGTCAGGTGCCAGTGGAAGATATTGAGCTTGGCCAACGCGAGCTGGTCGATGAAATGCCTGATGAAATCCGGCGACTGGAAGTGGCGCGCCGAATCGAGCATGGCGCCGCGCCAGCGGAAATGCGGCGCATCGGTGATCAACAAATTGGGTACGTCGATCAACGTGGTGTGCGCAACGTCCTGGGTCAGCAACTGCCACAACGTCACGCCGCCATAGAACAATCCCCGCGATTCGCGCGCGGAAACGCGGATACGTTCATTGTTGACACTGAGCCTGTAGCCCTCCCCCTCCGGCGAAAGCGTATCGCGCGCGTCGAGTGAAAAGACGATCGCTCCCCTTGCATCACCCGCTTCGCCGAATGGGAGCACGTCGAGATGGATGCCACGCGTCTGCGCAAGCAGATCGGCGAAACGTCGCGCAATGCCAACGGCCTCGGCATTTTGCGAGTCGACGATGAGCGCTGAGCCTTGGCGCAAATGAAACACGCCCGGCTGCATGTCGACCTGCGCCGGTTGCGGAATCAGGGAAAGACGGGAGTGCTGGAAATTTGCGGGACGTTCGGCATGGCAGCCCGCCAGCGACGACGCGGCGAGCAAGGCAATAAAAAAAAGATTGACTGGATTCAGGCGTGCCAACAGGCAGGCGCGCGGCAGTGCGTGGCGGAACAGGGATTTCATCTTGCTCGATCGCATCGATCATCCAAAATGTCGGTTGGCTCGCGACAAAAAAACAGCGGGTCCGGAATGACCCCGGACCCGCCCGCACATCGCTTGCCGAGGGCGACGTCAGAAATCGTAATGCAAAGTGGCCATGTAGCGACGGCCGCTCGAGTACTTGCCGGCAACCAGGTCCTTGGTGCCGAGGTACTGCAGGTAGGTTTCATCGAGCAGGTTCATCGCATTGACATTGAGCGACAGCTGCTTGTTGAAGTGCCAGCTTGCCGACGCATCCAGTTCCCGATACGCGGCCACCGACGCGGGCGGCGAACCCGCAACATAACCACCCGCCAGGTAGTGGCTGCGCCAGCCGTACGTGATGCGTGCGCTGAACGGGCCCTTTTCGTAGTACGGGCTCAGATTGATCGCATTCTTCGAGTTGTACGGCAGATCCTGTCCCGACGCGGTGGTGCCGTCGGCCAGCGTGTAGTTGGTATACATGCCGAATCCCGTGTCGCCGAATGGCTGTTGCCAGCTCAAGGTCAGGCCCTTGACCTTTGCACGACCGCCATCGAGTGGGCGCAGCACGCTGTAGTCGCAGAAACCTTCGGTGGTGCAATTGCCCAGGTGTCCGTCGACGTAGATGCGCTCGTAACTGGCCAGATCGGTCGTGTGCATCGAGTTGAACTGACGCTCGATGTGCGAATCGGTGCTGATGTAGTTGAGCACGTTCTTGTAGAACACCGACGCCGCGAGCACGGATTGCTCGGCGAAATACCACTCCGCGGACAGATCGAAATTGATCGACTTGTACGGGTCGAGATCGGCATTGCCGCCCGACCCCGTCAGCACGGTGTCGTTGAGGAAGGTGTTGTGCACTTCCTGGTTGTACGGCGCCCACGCGATCACTTCGGCAACAGCGCCACGCAACACAACGTCACTGGAAAGGTCATAGGCGATGTTGAACGATGGCAGCGTGTTGTTGTGCGACACGTTGACCGTCTGGTAGCTGCCGGCCGGTGCCGGATAGGTCGGCGCACCACTGTAGTTGTAGCCGGAGCTGTCGATTTCCGTATGCACGAAGCGCACGCCGAAGTTGCCGCGCAAGCTGTCGGTGCCGAAATTCGCCTGTGCGTAGGCGGCATCGGATTTCTGCGTGATCGCGTACGTGTTGTTGAGGTAGGAACCCGGATCCGGCGAGGTGCCGAGCGGGCTGCCCAAGACCCACGCGAGCACGTCATCGAAGCTCGTCTGCACGTGGTGGCGCTGGTCGTTGGAGAAGTGGAAATTGTTGAGGATGTCGGTGAGACCATCGAAACCGATCGTCGCCATGTTGCCGGTGCGCACTCCGCCGAAGATCGACAGCGCGCGCTCCTCGTCATGCTTGGCGATACGCACGCCCACCTGCAACTGATTGAAGAAGCCCTGCCAGTCCTTGCTGAAATCGAGCTGGCCGTAGGTGTCCTTCGCTGTCGCCGGCCACTGCGCGTAGTTGCCGCCCCAGCCGCCGCCGGGCGTGTCGCCGTCGTGCCAGTTGGCCGGATTCGCCGCTGCCGACGGACTGTCGAAGGTGATGCCGTGGTTGATGTCCCAGGTATAGCCTCCGTTGTAGTACGGCTCGATGAAGGCCTGCGAATTGTCGGTATTGTCGGATTTGCTCTCGCCGATCTGACCACCGAGATTCCAGCCGTCGCCCTTGTACTTGCCGGTCAAATCCAGACCCTTGGTCGTGACCGTCGAGACGCGTACCTGGTTGTCGAGATAGGTATTGACCGGCCCATTGCCGCCATTGGCAGTCAGACCCGGACATGCCGGATCGTCGTTGCCGCAGGAATGGCCGCTATGAACGAGACCGCCCGTCGCTCCGGACAAGCTCGTGATGTTCTGCGGCGTCTGGCTGGTGAACCCGTACATCGACTGGTTGAAGTTGTTGAACTTCTCGCGGACATACAGGCCCTTGAGATCCATCTCGAACTCGTCGCTCGGCTTCCATTGCATGTTCAGCGTCGCGCTGTTGCGCTTGCGCGTCTGCTGGA
>JBDSXV010000026.1:0-31359 GCA_039926025.1 Dokdonella sp. | reverse complement strand
GCCGTCAATGCGGGGTTGTCGCAGGATTGTAGGTAGGGGCATCGGCTGCGGCAAGCAAGGGCTCATCGAGCAGGCGTTCCCGCAACCAGGCGCCATCGCCATGCGGCAGGCCGAACAACGGCTCGATTAGGGCACGTGGCGCGTCGATGCGGATTTTCCAGCCTTCCTCGTCGGTGCTTTCGTCGGCGACCAGCCCCTGCGCATGCAGGCGCGCGCGCAGGCGACCGGCGCTCGCGGGCAGATTCAGCTCGGCTGAGATGCGCTGGGAACCCAGGCGCCCGGCAATTGCCTGCAACAAGCCGTCGATGCCGCGGCCTTCCTTCGCCGACACCCAAGCCCGCGGCACTTCGCCGCCGTTGACGGAGTCGACACGCGCTTCGGCGCCGTACGTGGCGCCGCCGTGGTCGACCACAATAGTGGAATCGTCGCTGCCGATTGCGCCTTCACCACCCATCAAATCAATCTTGTTGTAGACGAGTACTTGCGGCAGATCGTCGGCGCCGATTTCCTTGAGCACTTCTTCGACATCCGCGATGCGATCGTCGCGTTCCGGATCCGACGCATCGATCACGTGCAGGAGCAGATCGGCATCGCGCGCTTCGGCAAGCGTCGAACGGAATGCAGCGACGAGGTCATGCGGCAGGTCGCGAATAAAACCGACGGTATCGGCGAGCACGATCGGTCCACAGTCGAGCCCATCGACGCGGCGCAAGGTCGGGTCAAGCGTCGCGAACAGCTGGTCCGCTGCGTAGACGGAAGACCCCGTCATCGCATTGAACAGGGTGGACTTGCCCGCGTTCGTGTAGCCGATCAACGCAACCACCGGCAGCGAATTGCGCTGGCGCGCGCGCCGCGCAGTCGCTTGCTGCGTCTCGACTTTGAGCATGCGTTTCTGCAACTGCTTCACGCGATCAGCGAGCAGGCGGCGATCGAGTTCGAGCTGGGTTTCGCCAGGGCCGCGCAAACCAATTGAACCGCCGCGTTGGCGTTCGAGGTGGGTCCAGCCGCGAATCAGGCGCGTCGACATGTGCTTGAGCTGGGCCAGTTCGACCTGCAGCTTGCCTTCATGCGAGCGAGCGCGTTGCGCGAAGATGTCGAGGATCAAACCGGTGCGGTCGACCACGCGACACTCGGTCAGCGCCTCGAGGTTGCGCTCCTGCACCGGGCTGAGCGAGTGATTGACGAGGATCAGGTCCGCGTCGAGCGCGTGCCGATGCTGACGCAATTCCTCGGCCTTGCCGGTGCCGACGAAATAGCGTGGATTGGGGCGGTCGACGCGTGCCGCCAGTGTGCCGACCACCGTCGCCCCTGCGGAGCGCGCGAGTTCCGCGAATTCCTGCAGCGCCAGCTCGTCATGCGTGCCCGGCGCCTGCGGCAGGAGCAGCAGCGCACGTTCGCCTTTCTTAGATCGTTCGAACAGAGGGGATTACCTCGAAGTGAGCGTCTTGAATGCGGCCGCGCAGGCCGGATTCAAGATCACCCGCATGCTCGCGCCCTCAGTGGGATTCAGACGCCGGTCTCGTCCGGAGCGTCGACCGGGCTTGCGCCACTCGGCGGGTGTGGGGCGTCGCCCCCGTGCTGCACACCATCCGGGCCGGTTACGCGCACGTTGCGTGAGGGCACGACCGTCGAGATCGCGTGCTTGTAGACCATCTGGCTCACCGTATTGCGCAGCAATACGACGAACTGGTCGAACGACTCCACCGTTCCCTGCAACTTGATGCCGTTGACGAGGTAAATGGACACCGGCACGCGCTCGCGCCGTAATGCGTTCAGAAACGGGTCCTGCAACGACTGCCCCTTGGACATGGTCTTGTTCTCCGGCAACGAAATCCCGAATCGGTAAAAATCACAACGCAAGCGAATGGCCCCAAGCGTTGCGCCGATTCAACCAGTATTCAGCTTCGCCCGATCTTAACGATTTGTTCCTGTGAAGAAAATGGGCTCGGCTCACACTATCGAGCAATGGCACCCTGTTTCGGAAGGAAACGGCGCATCAAATCTGGCACATCTTCGCGCAACACGTCGCGATCTGGATCGAACCACCGCGCGTCGACCTCACTGCGCAGCCATGTAATTTGACGTTTGGCGAGCTGGCGCGTGGCGAAGATCGCATGGTCGCGGAAGGTCGCCGCGTCGATTGTCCCTTCCAGGAAAGGCCAGGCCTGCCGGTAGCCGACGGCACGCATCGCCGGCAAATCGGCATCGAATGCCGCGCCCGCGCGCAGGCGACGTGCTTCGTCGAGGAATCCGGCGGCGAGCATGGCGTCGAAGCGCTCGGCGATCCGCGCGTGCAAGGGCGCGCGATCGGTCGGTACCAGGGCGATCTTCAGTACGCGCCAGGGCAGGCGTTCCGGTGGGCCGCCCTGCAAGGCCGACAGGGGCTGGCCCGTCAATCGAATCACCTCGAGCGCGCGCTGGATGCGCTGGGTATCGCCGGGTCGGATGCGCTCCGCAGACACTGGATCCGCGATGGCGAGGCGCGCATGCATCGCTGGCCAGCCAATCGTCGCCGCCTCGAGCGCCAAATCGGCACGCACGACCGGGTTGGCATCGGGCAAGGGCGAAAGACCCTTTTCGAGGGCGCGAAAATACAACCCGGTTCCGCCCACCAGCAAAGGGATGCGACCCGCGCGCGTGCTGTCGGCCATCGCAGCCAGCGCGTCGGTGCGGAAATCCGCCGCCGAATACGCCTGTGCGGGTTCACGGATGTCGATCAGGCGATGCGGGTACCGCGCGAGGGTCGTGGCATCCGGCTTGGCTGAGCCGATATCGAGGCCGCGATACACCAGGGCCGAGTCGACGCTGATCAGTTCCATGGGGAAACGATCGGCCAGCGCACACGCAAGCGCGGTCTTGCCCGAGGCAGTCGGTCCCATCAGGAAGACGGCGGGTGGGCGCTGGTCGATACCCGGCATCATGCTCTCGAAGGCTGCAACGACGATCGCGTGATCGCGTCGCGCATGATAGGTGAGTCGATGGACCGCTTGTGATGTGCGCCGGAAGTCTGGCGTGCTTGCGCCACAACCAATCCGCTGCAGCGTTGTTTCAGGGTGCCGTCGTGGCAGGCACGTCGATTCCGCGCAGATTGTGCCGCTTCGGCAGCAGGGAGGTATCGAGCAAGCCTTCGATGCGCGCAAAAACTTCGGCGCGCGAGAACGGCTTCTTCATGAAATCGTCGGCGCCAATCTTCTGTGCGTAGAACTGTTCGGTCGCCTGCTCGTTGCCGCTCATCATGATGATGGGGATGTCGCGCGTCGCCGTTTCGCGACGCAGCTGGCGCAAGGCGGCAAATCCGCTCATGCCGGGCAGCACGATGTCGAGAAAGATCAGGTCCGGGCGCTCGGCGTTCGCGACCTCGACTCCCTTCTCGGCATCGAGCGCCTCAATCACGAGGTAGCCATTCTGTTCGAGCATGCGGCGAAGCACGGCGACGATGGTGACGGAATCATCGACCACCAGAACGCGCATGCCGCCGCGCGCGTTGAGACGGGGTTTGCCACGGCGCTGGGATGCCGACTCCCTCGACTGCTGCGTCTGGAAACCGAACAGCCGCTTGAAGAATCCCAGGATATCCATAGCCCGCCCCCCGACGTGCCCGTTTAGATCATGTAGTTTCAGGGTTGTGGGCCGTGCTTACAAGTCTGGCCGTGACAAAAGGCACGCGACAAGTGATCAGAGTCTCATAATGCCGCTGAACCGGGCCGTTCCGGCGGCGAACGCGGACGCCGCTGCCAAGCTTCACGCGGGTGTCCGAACGTATACTTGCGGGATTCGCGCCGCCGGGCGCTTGAGCGAGCTGATCCATGACGCAGATGATGAAGGCCCTGGTCAAGCGCGAAGCCGCGCGCGGGATATGGATGGAACAGGTGCCGGTCCCCGAGATCGGGCCGAACGATGTGCTGGTCAAGCTCGAAAAGACCGCCATCTGCGGCACCGATCTGCATATCTACAAATGGGACGAGTGGTCGCAGCGCACGATCAAGCCGGGCCTCGTGATCGGCCACGAATTCGTCGGCCGCATCGTCGAAATCGGCAATGGGGTGCGCGGCTATACGGTCGGCCAGCGCGTGTCGGCAGAAGGCCACGTCGTCTGCGGCGTGTGCCGCAACTGCCGCGCGGGCAAGCAGCATCTGTGCCCGAACACGGTCGGCATCGGCGTCAGTCGCAATGGCGCGTTCGCCGAATACGTCGCGGTCCCCTCCTCCAACCTGTGGCCGATTCCTGACCAGATCCCGTCCGAGCTTGCCGCGTTCTTCGATCCCTATGGCAATGCCGCGCATTGCGCGCTCGAATTCGACCTGATCGGCGAGGACGTGCTGATCACCGGCGCCGGCCCCATCGGCATCATCGCGGCCGGCATCTGCAAGCACGTGGGTGCGCGCAATGTGGTCGTCACCGACGTCAACGACTATCGCCTCAAACTCGCCGCCGACATGGGCGCGACGCGGGTGGTCAACGTGTCCAAGCAATCGGTGAAGGACGTCGTCAAGGACCTGCACATGGAAGGCTTCGACGTAGGCCTCGAGATGAGCGGCAATCCGCGCGCATTCAACGACATGCTCGATTGCATGTACCACGGCGGCAAGGTCGCCTTGCTCGGCATTCTGCCCAACGGCGCCGGCATTGACTGGGAGAAGGTCATCTTCAAGGGTCTCACCCTGCATGGCATCTACGGTCGGCGCATGTATGAGACTTGGTATAAAATGACGCAAATGGTGCTGACCGGCTTTCCGCTGCAGAAAGTGTTGACACACCAGATTCACATCGACGATTTCCAGAAGGGCTTCGACCTGATGGAAGCCGGCAACTGCGGCAAGGTCGTGTGCTCGTGGAACTGACGCGCAATTAGTTGATGCCCATCCATCGCGTTACCGATCTGATCGAATCCGCACTCAACGAGCTGCCGCAGGCGCCGTTGCTCGCGGCGTTCAGCGGTGGCCTCGATTCGGCCGTGCTGTTGCATGCGCTCGCGCAATCGGACGAGGCGCGCGAGCGCGGACTGCGTGCCGTGCACGTCGATCACGGCTTGCACGATGACAGTGTGGAATGGGCCCGTCGCTGCCGCGAATTTGCCGGAGCACTCGGCGTCGAGTTGGTCGTGCGCAGCGTCGAAGTCGTGCGGGGGCGCGGACTCGGACTCGAAGCGAGCGCGCGTCGTGCGCGCTACGGCGAGATCGAAACCCTGCTTGCTCCCGGCGAGATCGTCGCGCTCGCGCATCATCGCGATGATCAGGCAGAGACCGTGTTGCTCAAGCTCTTGCGCGGCGCCGGACCCGAAGGCATCGGCGCCATGCGGCCCGTGCGTCGCCTGGGTGGCGGCTTTGCGTGGCGGCCGCTGCTGGCACTGCCGCGCGCGGCCTTGCGCGAATATGCGGAACACCACCAACTCAACTGGATCTCCGATCCGAGCAATTCGGACCCGAGCATCGATCGCAACTATCTGCGCATGCAGGTGATGCCGCGCATCATGTCGCGTTGGCCCGAAGCGGAAACGAGCATTGCACAAAGTGCCACCTGGGCACGCGCCGCCGCCGAGTTCATCGAAATCGAAGCGGAACGCGCGCTGGCACGCGTGCAGGGACTCGACCCGGCCACGCTGCACTTTCGCGAGTGGCTGGAGCTGCCGCAGGCGCTGCGCGATCCTGTGTTGCGCCGCTGGCTGCGTGCGCTCGACCTGCCCGAACCGACCCATTACCAGGCCGCCGAACTGGTGCGCCAACTCGGTGAGGCGGGCGAGGATCGTCAGCCGTGCGTGCGCTGGCCCGGCGCCGAAGTGCGTCGCTATCGCGATTTGCTGCATGCACTGCCGCCGTTGCAGGTGCCGCCATTCGACTGGGTCGCCTCGTTCGATGGTGGCGCCCTCGCCTTGCCAATGAATCTGGGCACGCTGCGCCTGGTCGATACGCAGCAGTTGCCGACCCTGGTCAGCCAGCTGCTCGTGCGCTTTCGCCGCGGCGGCGAGAGCCTGCGCCTGGATACCGGTGGCCATACGCGCGAACTGCGCGACCTGTTCCAGGAAGCGGGCATTCCACCCTGGCAGCGCGGCCGTCTGCCGCTCGTGTTCGAGCCCGATGGCGGACTTCTCGCGGTCGCCGATCTATGGCTCAGCGAGACCGGCGCACGCCTGTTCGACCCCCACGGCGCGCGACTGGAATGGATTTCGGGCAATCCGACGAAGGCCGCTGCCGAGCCTCGACATTGATCTCGCCGCTGCGCTGAGTTAGCGTGCGCGCCATGTCCAAAGCCAAAACAACGCCGACCCCGCAAGTTGCCGAGTTCGAGCAGTCGCTCGATGAACTCGAGCAACTCGTCGTGCGCATGGAAAAAGGCGAGCTGAGCCTCGACGACTCGTTGCAGTCGTTCGAGCGCGGCATCGCGCTGTATCGCAACTGTCAGGGCGCCCTCGACCAGGCCAAGCTGCGCGTCAGCCTGCTGCTTGATCCCGCCGCGCCCACGACGGCGCAGCCGTTCGATCCCGATACACCGTAACGTGGATCTCAGCCCTGCCCTGCTGGCGCTGTCCGCGCGCGCCGATCAAGCGCTTGCGCGCGTGCTGCCGGCGGAAGATCAGCCGCCGGTCGAACTGCACCGCGCCATGCGCTACTCGGTCCTTGGCGGTGGCAAACGCCTGCGCCCGCTCCTCGTCTATGCAACCGGCGCCGCATTCGACGCGGCACCCGCGAAGCTCGATGCCGTTGCCGCAGCCGTCGAGATCATCCATGCGTACTCACTCGTCCACGACGATCTGCCGGCGATGGACGACGATTCGTTGCGTCGCGGTCGTCCGACCTGCCATATCGTGTTCGGCGACGCGATGGCGATTCTCGCCGGCGACGCGCTGCAGGCGCTCGCTTTCGAAGTGCTAGCGAATGATCCGATGCTCGACGTGGATGCCGTCACGCATCTGGACATGCTGCGCACGCTCGCGATTGCCTGCGGTTCGCATGGCATGGCCGGCGGCCAGGCCTTCGATCTCGCGGCAGTCGGCAAGAAGCTGGATGCGGCGGAACTGGAACGCATGCATGTACACAAGACCGGTGCACTGATCCGCGCATCGGTGCGGCTCGGCGCACTCGCAGCCGGCTGCGCGGACGCATCGACGCTTGCCGCGCTGGAAATCTACGGACACTCGATCGGTCTCGCCTTCCAGATCCGCGACGACCTGCTGGATATCGAAGCCGATACTTCCCAGCTCGGCAAGACGGCCGGCAAGGATGTCGCGGCGAACAAGCCGACCTATCCGGGCATCCTGGGCGTGGGTGCTTCGCGCGCTGAACTTGCCGCGCTGACTGCGCGCGCACTCGCCTCGATCGAACCGCTCGGCACGAATGCGCAAGCCTTGCGCGATCTCGCGCGTTTCGTGGCACTGCGCGGTAGCTAGCAATCACGCGGATTTCTTCGCGACTAGCCCGTCGATGGGTTTGGTGCGGGCACTGTCGGGAAATACCCGCGCATCGAGCGTGCCCTCCGACATCTTCAGATGCTCGGCGAGCACGCCCTTGAACACGCTGCGCAGGTCGGTCGTGGCGCGCACGTCACGGCCTTCGTAGAGAGCATTCGAAGCGAGTCCGGCAAAATCACCACCGACACGCCCGCCCTTGACCGCTCCTCCGGCGAGAAACGCGGCGCCGCCACTGCCATGATCGGTTCCCAGCGTGCCGTTGATCGCGGCCGTGCGACCGAATTCGCTGACCACTATGACGATGCTGCGCGCCCACGCATCGCCGAGCGATTCGCGCGCCGCGCGTAGGCCGGCATCGAGTTCGCCGAGTTTGCGCGTGAGGATCGGCCCCTCGTTCGCGTGTGTGTCCCAGCCGTCGTCTTCGACGAACGCGATGCGCGGACCACCGGCACGTGCAAGGAATCCACCGACTGCACGCAGCGACTGCACGAGCCGCGCATCGCCACGAACGAGGGCATCATTCGCCGAACCGGAGGCTCCGCTTTCGGCCTGCGCGAGTGCAGAACGGAACACCGGGTCGAGGCGCTTGTCCTTCGCATAGAGCACGCCAAGGCGTTGCAGCAACACCGGGTCGATCTGCGTCGGCAGCGGCGGCGACCATGTATCGACGTGTGCGGCGCCACGCGTCATCAGCGGCATGACGGCGGCAGCAACGACGGCACGCTGACCTGCAAGCGCGCTGATACAGCGATTGAGCCAACCTTGCTGCGCGCCGTGCGGACGATCGGTTCCATTCTCCACGCAATCCTGTGCGTCGAAGTGCGAGCGCCCCCAGTACGGTGGCGCGACCGCGGTGACCGGAAGAAGTTGTCCAGCGGCGTACAGTTGCGCGGAGTATGCGAGCGATGAATGTAGCGCCCAGGTGCCATCGAGTCGGTGCATCGCCGATCCGGCAGATCCATCGGGCGCGAGCGCGCCGCGCAATCGTGCCCATCCCGGATCGGCATAGGGAATGAGGGCATGCAGCCCATCCAGCCCTCCACGCAACAGCACAACGACGAGGCGCGCGTCGCCCGCATCCGCGGCGTCACCGGCGAGCAGGCGCACGCCGGGCAACAGCGCACCACTCGCGCACGCGAGCGCTACATGACCAAGGAATCGTCGACGGCTATGCATCATGCTCTCCACTGGAATGCGGGGGACGCGAACAGGGTCGCGAGCGCCTGCGACGGCGACCCGGCGCGGTGCATCGCTTCCGATGTTTCTTCATCCAGGCGCGGGCCGAGTGCCTCTCCCGCGCGCAGTGCATCTTCGGCATCGCCGCCGACATGCCCAGCCAGCGCAACTGCAATCTGCAGGCGTTTCCATATCGCATCGCCTTCGAGCCATGCGCTGTCCTGATCGGGAAACCCCGCAGGCGAGCGTGGCTTGAGTTCGGGCTCGCCGAGGCGCTCGAGCAGTGCAGCGTATTGCGTGAGGCGCAGCGGATCGATCGTGGTGCCGACTGCGCGCAACGCAGACACGACGAAGTCCTGCGGCGATTTCAACTTTACCGCGTCCGCGTTCCACGCCGTATCGCTGTCGATCATTGCGCGACACACCGCGCCGATATCGCCTTCGTGGGCAAGCCATGTGCGCGTCATGTGCGCGACCAGCGCGGGATCGGGCACATCGGACACGAAGTGGCGCGCCATCTTTGCCGATACGTGTGCCGCCGTGCGCGGGTGCATCGCGAGGTCGGCGAGGATCGCACGCCCCTGCTCCATGCCCGGTTGGGCGTAGCGTCGGCCGAGCAGGCCCCGTGTGCCGGGTTCGTGTGCGAGCGGATGGAACGCGAAGCCGGTATCGACGGGCGCCGGGCCATCAACGAGGTCGCGCGGCAGCGGAAGACCCCAGCCGGTGATTGCACGCGCGAGTTCGATCACGTCTTCCTGACGATAGCCGCCATTCGCGCCGAGCGTATGCAGCTCCAGGACCTCGCGCGCGAGATTCTCGTTGAGCCCGCTGCGGCGGCCCTTGCCGGTGCGCTCCTGACGTCGCTGCGCGCGCTCAGCGACCATCGAATCGGGACCCACCGATTGCGCATTGTCGAGATAGCGCAACATCGCCGGATGTGTTTCCACTGCGAGCAGAAGATCGCCGAAGCGATCGGTCGCATGCGGTCGAATCGCCTCTCGCTCCAGCGGCATCGCGTAGAGGGCAGCCGCACGCTTGTCGACCGACACGGCGAAATGATTGGACCAGAAACGCACGAGGCGCTCGTGAAATCCATGCGTGCCTTCGACGGCGATGCGCCAGCGCGCAAGCGATTCATCGCGCAGGTCGCCGGCGAAACTGGCGCGGAACGTCGACTTGGGATCGCCTGCAGCCTTGTCGTCGCGTCGTTCGCGCACGAACTTTGCCTCACGCAGGAGATACGCACCACTGGATGGCAGGCCGCGCGGCGGCGAATCGATGTCGTCGCGCAGCTGCTCAGCGAGCCATCCGCGCGCATCGGTGATTTTCGCCAATTCACCAGGACGGGCGCCCAACCCGAAACGATTGCACGCACTGGCGGCTTGATTGATTTGCTTCGACATCCGCGAGTTTTTCACTTGATCGACGCAAGTGGCGCGCCTTCATGGGTACCAACGCACGGGAGATCGCATCGTTGACGTCGCGCAAAAGCGGCGTTCAGCGGGAAGCTGGCAAAGCCATGGATGCAAACGCGCAGCGCCGAATCGACGCTGCGCGCCGTCTCTACTTCACCAGACGCAGCGTGAACGGATAGCGATAGGCCACGCCTTCATTCGCTTTCACCGCGGCAATGATCGTGAACACGATCCAGGCCACGCACAGCAGCAACCCTGCAGGAATAGTCAGCAAGGCGCCGATAAAGAAGGTGCCAATGGTGATGATCCACAACGCGGCGCATGCGATCAGTGCGGTGATGTTGAAGTTCAGCGCCTCTTTCGCCTGATCCGCAGCGAACGGCAACGTGTCGCGCTTGATCAGCCACACAAGCAAGGGCCCCGCAACGCAGCCGATGCCGGTGACGAATGCGCTGAACGCAGACAGATGGCCAATCATCGCCCAGGTTCGCTCCTCGCTGGTCTGCGTGAGTGGCAGTGATGGTTGCGGTGGTGCGCCTGCGGTGTCGTTGTCGCTCATGCCAAGCCTCCGTGGGGGTGACGACTGCAATATTGCGCGATTGCGCGGGCGTTTCAATGGCGGGAAGTCATAGTGTGCGTTGGCACATGCGATTCATGTCTCCGGTGCGTAATTGTTTCGATGGCGCATTCCAATAGCGCGCAAAAGGCTGGCTTGTTCCTTCATGCCTTTCGACGTGCGCAGGTCCGAGGCGGACGAGCGACCGCGGGGCATCGCGTTGGCGTCCCGCTCCCTGCGCTGTAACATGCATCGACAGCTTGCAGGGAGCTCCGATGCGCGTCCTCGCCTTTTCCGCAATCCGACCTCTGCGCTATATCCTCCTGGCAGTGCTCGCGATGGCGATGCAGACGTTGTCTGCGCAGGAAGCCTCCGGGATCTCGTTTTCTTTGCAGCCGGACATGCCGCTCACGCAAGTCGTCGCACCTGCCGCCAGCGGTCAGCTCGTGTTGATCGCGCACAACAACGAAGAGACGCCGGCGCGCGCGGCGATCAGCGGATTCGTATTTTCCGCTGCCGAAGTCGCCGATGAATACGTCTTCACCACGGACCAGCGGCAGAAGTGCGACTTGCCGACCATCGCGCTGGATTCTGCATATGGCCTGCAACGCATCAGCTTCGCCAGCGAGCCGATCGCGCCCGGCGCCGACATGACCTGCAGCTATTCGATTGCAAGAAAAGCCACATCGCGCAGCGATTTCGTTTTTACCTTGTGCGGGCCAGGCGAGTTCGTCGATTGCCTTTTCAGGTATCTCGCATTCGGGACGCTACCGGACTTGGGGCTGCGCGTCGCCCCGATTGAGCCGCCACGTGCCGGCAGTCTCGAAACCATCGTAAGCGTCATTGCGTCAAACCCCGGCAGCCATCCGACGAGCGATATCGTCGTGGCAACCGACTGCGCCGAATTCTACGCGGGCGCCGTGTTCGGGCCTGTTGCTTTCGACATCGACAATGACTTTCCCGGCGCTTGCCCTACAGCGGAAGACAATCTGGGTTGCCTCAATTTCACCGGGCAGGAATTCGAAAGCAAGGGCTTTCACCTCGGTTCGATTCCCGCACATGGCGAAGCCAGTTGCCTGCTGAAGTTGCGCTTCCGACATCCCCTGACGGAATCCGTATCCCTGGGCCTGCAATTTCTCGGGAATTTTGTGCAGTATGCCGAGGGCGGCGCTGGTTTCGATGCCAACACCGGCAACGATCGCGCTCTTGCAAGCGCTGCACCGAGCGCTTCATTGACGCCGATACCCACTCCGATCGACAGGCCCGCCTACGCTCTGCTCGCCTTGTTGCTCGGCGTCATCGGCGCCACCACAAAAAAAGCACGCGCTCGAATGGCTTGAAGCGACAGTGCGCTGCTGCGCAAGAAGACTGCGACTCTATCAGCATCAATACGCCCATCACGTGCGGAGGCGTTTGTCTCGACTGCGTATCACCTCACGAAGCCGCTTTTCCAATATCGCGAAGCCGCGCACCGCTCATGAGATTGCGTTCCACCTGCTCGAGCGTGACACCTTTGGTCTCGGGCACGAGTAGGTAGGTGAAGAGCAGGAACGCCACGTTCAGTGCGGCATACAACCAGAACGTCGCCGCATTGCCGATCCCATTGAGCAAGGTCAGGAAGGTGGCGCCGACAATCATGTTGGCCACCCAGTTCGTCACCGTCGAGAAGCCAATGCCGAAGTCGCGACCTTTGAGTGGCTGGATTTCCGAACAGAGCACCCAGATCAACGGACCTGCCGACATCGCAAAGCCGACGATGAAGAGCAGCAACATGCCAACCGTGAACATCTGTTGGACGTGGCCGGCGATGCCCAGGTGCATCATGCTGCCGACGGCACCGAGACCGATGGCCATCACGCTGAAACCTATATAGAGGATGGGCTTGCGGCCCCAGCGATCAACCAACGCGATGGCGATGAAGGTCGCCAGCACATTGGTCAGACCGACGGCCGCGGTGAACCACATCTGCGAAGCCGTGTCGTAGCCCATGTCATGGAAAATCCGCGGCGCGTAGTACATCACCACGTTCATGCCGGTGAATTGCTGCACCAGTTGCAGCATCACGCCGAGCCCCACCGATCGCCGGAAATTCCGGTTCTGGAGAAACAGACGCCAGCCATGTTGCGGCGTGCGCAACTGCTCTTCGATGTCGGCGACCTCGCGCGCGACGATGTGCGGATTCCCGCGCAATTTGAGCAGCACGACCAGCGCTTCTTCCTTGCGGCTGCGCATGAGCAGCCAACGCGGGCTGTCCGGCAGCATGAAAAGGCTGAGCAGGAACAGAAACCCGGGAATCGCGATGATGCCAAGCATCCAGCGCCAGTTGCCGGAGTAGCTGAAAGCGGTATCTGAAAGGAACGCGACGAGAATGCCGATCGTAATCATCAATTGATACAGCGAAATCATCGCGCCGCGCGTATCTTCCGGCGCGACTTCCGCGAGATACAGGGGTGCCGTGAATGCGGCGATGCCGATCGCGAGACCGAGCAGGACGCGCGCGACGATCAGACTCTGCGGCGACCACGCAGCGCCACATAAAAGCGAGCCGATGACGAACAACAAGGCTCCGAGGATAAGCGAGCGTTTGCGCCCCAGAGATACCGACATCCATCCGGCAATCGCGGCGCCGACCGCCGCACCGAACATCATTGAGCTGACGATCCATTCGATGACGCGATCGGAGACATGGAATTCGGACTGGATGAACTGCGTCGCGCCGGAGATGACGCCAATGTCGAGTCCGAACATCAAACCTGCCAGCGCTGCCAACGCGCAGGTGATGGCGGCAGTGGCCTTCGGTTGAGTCGGCAAGGCCGATGCAATGGCGCTCATGATGTGTCCTCTTGTTGGATCGCGCGCGCTTCGGCTGCCGCGATGGAAGTACTAGTGGACTGCAACGTTCATTTGGGAGATGGATCGCAACGTGGATCGTGGTGTTGGGCGCCGGCCCGGAACGAGGCCCATAGCGGGCCTATGGGCCGAATGAGGGCAAGCCCAGCGCCACGAGACCGAGCGAGCCGCTACCGAAATGAGCGTTACGGTCCACTAGACCACGCGATTGGCCGCGATGACCTTGGCATACCACGCGCCGGAATCCTTGATGGTTCGCTGCTGCCGGTTCTTGAAATCCACGTAGACCAAGCCGAAGCGCTGCGTATAGCCTTCGCCCCACTCGAAATTGTCGAGCAGACTCCAGCAGTGGTAGGCGCGCACCGGCACACCATCGCGGATCGCACGCGATAGCTCGCGCAGGTGTTTCTGCAGCCATACGATGCGCTTGCGATCGTGCACATGCCCGTGATCGTCAGGCGCGTTGTTGTAGGCCGCGCCGTTCTCCGTGATCTCGATCGGAAGGTTGCCGGTATGCGCCGATATGTCCTTGAGGATTTCGTAGAAGCCCTGCGGGTAGATATCCCAGCCGTTGTCGGTTTTTTCGTCCGGGCCTGCGGCCCAGTCGGCCTGGGTATTGAGACCCGGAACACCGTTGCCCTGCGGTGCATCGCGCACGATCCAGGGTGAGTAGTAGTTGAGGCCGATGAAGTCGAGCGGCGCACGCATGATCTTCTCGTCGCCGTCGCGCATGGCGAGCAATTGGGCCTGTTGCGCGGCCGGCAGCACGCCATCGGGGTAACGGCCTTTGAGAGGCGGGTCGAGGAACCACAAATTCAGGAATTTGTACCAGCGCTGTGCGGCTGCCTTGTCAGCCAATGAATCCGTCGCCGGATTCATTGGCGCCACATCGATCACACCGCCCACCTGCGGCTTCGACTTCGCCGCCTTGAGCACGCGGAACGCCATGCCCTGCGCGAGGTTGACGGTGTGCGTCGCTCGCAACAAAGCCAGTGGCTCCGTGCGGCCCGGCGCATGCGTGCCCTGCCAGTAGCCGACATGAGTGAACGTCTTGGGTTCGTTGAATATGCTCCATTGACCGATACGATCACCAAGTGCATCGGCAACGATTTTTGCGTAGTCCGCGAGGCGTTCCGCCGTATCACGATTGGGCCAGCCGCCTGCATCTTCGAGCTGTTGCGGCAAGTCCCAGTGGTACAACGTCGGGAATGGACGGATGCCTGCCTCCAGCGACGCATCAATGACACGCCGGTAGTAATCCAGGCCTTTCTGGTTCACAGCACCGCGTCCCGCCGGCTGCACGCGTGACCACGAAATCGAGAAGCGATACGTCTTCACGCCGAGGCGACGCATGAGAGCGATATCCTCGCGATAGCGGTGATAGCTGTCACATGCGACGTCACCGTTGGCGTCGTTCTTGATCTTGCCCGGCGTGTGGGCGAAGCGGTCCCAGATGGACTCGCCGCGCCCGTCGACGTTCCACGCCCCTTCTATCTGATAGGCCGCCGTCGCCGATCCCCACAGGAATCCCTTTGGAAATTCATCGACGCCGAGCGAGCCGGGGATAGCCGAAGCAGGCGCTACAGTGCCGTCATGCATGTCGGCGAAACTCCATCGGCTTCGCGTCAAAACGGAACTGCCGGCCAAGCCGAGCGTGAGGCGCAGTAAGTCGCGACGCTGCATGAGAAGATATCTCCATTCCGCTGCCGCGCATCGCGTGATGTGCGGCAAATGACACAGGCGGGAAAAGAGGTGGCGGCGCCGCTCGTTGCTGCGGAACCGCCACCCGGGCGCAACCCGATGGACCGGCCGAACGCGATCAGAAGTTGAATCCGAAATTCACTCCGAACGTGCGCGGCGGCAGGTACTGCGATGTGTAGATGAACTGGCCGTTGGCTATGGCGGTGCGGCCCGCATTCGTGCGCACCTTCGCGTCGCTGAAATTGCCGACATACATGCCAGCCCACCACTTGGCATCCACCGGCGTATAGCGCATTGACAGGTCGCCGCGGAAATAGGCTTTCTGCGTATCACCATCGCCGAGGTTGAACGGGCTCAGCCAGCTCGACGATTCGTAGTGCCCGCTGAAGCGCGGCACCAGCGTGCTGCCACTGGCGAAGGTGAACACGTGTTCGTAGATCAGCGTGAATGATGTGTCGGGTGCATGGGCGAGATCATTGCCACTGACATCCAGACAATTGCCGATGCCCGATGCAGCCGGGCATGCCGGCAAGCCGCCATAATCGTTGCTGCCTGCGTAGAGCAAGGTGCCCAGTTCTTTCTTCGGAAGCAGCGACAGCACGAGATTCAAACGATCCGCATCGCCGAGCACGGCGGCGAGTTCGGATTCGATACCCACCACCTTGGTGCTGCCTTTCACATTGGAAAAGCCGAGACCACGGCTTCCATCGGTGAACGTGATCGGCGCGGACAGCTGGAAGTTCTTGAAGTCTTCGTAGTAGACCGCGTTGTTCCACGTCAGGCGATGATCGAGGAAGCTCATCTTCACGCCAAGTTCGTAGTTGGTCAGCGTCTCGCCCTTGTAGGGCGCACCGCCATCCTGCAAACCACCGGACTTGTAGCCGGTCGAAACACTGCCGTAGATGAAGGCGTTGTCGCCGAGATCGGCGTCGAGGCGCAGCAGCCAGGTCGGCTTGCTCGCATCGTACTTGCCATCGTTCATGCCGCTGACGCCGAGCCCGAAACCGTTGCCCGTGCCGGGGATCGTGCCGGGCGCGATCGGCACCTGCGGTACATCCGGGTTGTACGCCCAACCCCAGCCGCGGCCGCCGCTGTTTTCCTTTGCGTCATGCGTGTAGCGCGCGCCGCCGGTCAGGCGCAGCGTGTCGCTGATATGCCAGATCCCTTGCGCGAAGCCGGCATAGGAATCCACCGTCTCCTTCGGCTGGATGAACGAGCCTTGCCACGCGACCGTGCCTTGCGGCGTGCCGTTGAAGATTGGAATGTCGAATCGAATCGAATTATCTTCCGATGCGTAGTAGAGACCGAGAATCCAGTCGATCGTGTTGTCGCCCGCCGACTTCAGATCGAGCTCGTGACTCATGCTCTTGAAGTGTTCGTAGTTGGTGCGATCGTCCTGGAACGTCGCGCCACTGGCGAAGCTTGTCGGCACGAGCACGCCGCCGTCCTGATCGTAGTCGCTGGAACCGTCGAACTTCGAGAACCCGGCGATGTAGCTCAGCGTCATCGCCTCGCTCACGTCCCAGTCGACACGACTGCGCAGCGCATAGCTATTGCGGTCGAGTTTGGCCGGTGTGTCAGCGAGTACCGACCAGAAATCCTGGCCCGGTCGCGGCGACTGCATGAGGTTCGCCGTCGGCGTGCCGCGATCGCGGAAATATTCCAGCGACAGGTTCCAGCTCAAGGTCGCGCTCGGCGTCCACAGCGTGCTGATGCGCGCGCCGGTCTGATCCTGCGAGCTGTACTTCTGCCCGCTGGTTGTATAAATGTTCGGATCGATCGCATGGAAGTTGTCGAGCGTGCCGCCAGATGCGACGTACGCCGCCTGCTGGCTTTCCAGCGAAGGCAATTGGCCATTCGGGCTTTGGTAGTCGACGTAGCCATCGTGTTGTTGCTGCGCGACGGCGACACGGAACGCAAACGTGTCGCTCATCGGCACGTTGACGGCCGCGCGCATGCCGACGTGATTGAAGTCGCCAATCTCCATCTGACCGTAGCCGTACATCTTGCCCAGCTCGGGCTTGGCGGTCTGGAAGTTGATCGCGCCGACTGTCGAGTTGCGCCCCCACAAGGTTCCCTGCGGTCCTCGCAATGCCTCGACGGTATCGAGATCCAGCAGCAAGCCTGCTGCGGCTTCCGCACGCGGCGCGTACACGCCATCGACGAACAATGCGACTTCGGGATCCGCATACTCGGTCTTCGCACTGTCGTTGCCAACGCCGCGCATGGTCAGCGTGACCACGCCGTGATCGCCTTCGGTGGTGGCAGCGAGGCTCGGAACAAGGCTCGTGATGTCGATGATATTGGTGACGCGTTGCTTGTCGAGCGTATTGGCATTGATCACGCTGATCGCGATCGGTGTCTTCTGCAACGGTGTTTCGCGCTTGGTGGCGGTGACCTGGATTTCTTCCAGTGTCTGCACGCCGGTGACACCCGCGTCCGGTGCAGCAGCGGAATCTTCGGCGGCGACGGCACTGCCCGATGCGAGCACCGCGATGATGGCGCTGTACAGGGCGCGACTGCGAAATTTCATGGTTCCCCTCCCCTCGAGTGCAAGGTTTAAGACTATCCGATCAACTGGCCGGGACTGGTGCGGGGCGCAGTGATAGTGCAAATTGGCAGCGCTGTCAATTGGAAAATGACAGCGCTGCCAATTTGTGCTGGAGTGGCGTCGGGCCTTGCTCTGGCAATGCTGCAAACGCAAATACACACAACATCACGCCTGGCGCATCGCACGCACGTTTCATGCGTGCAACGCACAATTTTTCAGGCACGATTCCATCCATGCGAGCGGCGCCCGATCGCGCCAAAACAAAACATTTCATTCCATGCAGGAAACCTTGATGTGAGCAGCTTGCGAAAAATCCTCATCGTCGGCGGTGGCACCGCCGGCTGGTTGACCGCCAACTATCTTTCGCGCGTACTCAATGCAGGCTCATCTCGCACGATCGAGATAACCCTGGTGGAGTCGGCGGACATCGGAATCGTCGGAGTCGGCGAGGCAACGTTTCCGTCAATCCGTGGCACGCTCGCCGCGATCGGCATCGACGAAAGTCGCTTTCTGCGCGAGACGCAAGCAACGTTCAAGCAAGGGATCAAGTATTGCAATTGGGTACGGCCAAAAGGAACGGCGGGCGCCGACCACTATTTCCATCCCTTCAGTCTGCCGAGCCAGCGCGTCAGTGATCTCGAGTTGTTGCCTTATTGGCTGTTGGGTGGAGCGAAGCCGGGCAGCGCGTTCGCTGATGCCGTGACGATGCAAAAGCACGTCGCCGACGCGTCGCGCGGCCCGCGACGAACCACCGACAACGACTATCAGGCACGCCTCAACTACGCCTACCACTTCGATACCGCATTGTTCGGGCGCTTGCTTGCTGAACACGGTCGCGGCCTGGGGGTGCGCCATCACATCGCCACGGTGGAGGATGTCGAACTCGATGAAACCGGCGCGATCGCCCACGTGATCACGCGCGAGCTGGGGCACCTCAAGGCCGACCTCTACATCGACTGCAGCGGATTGCGCGCAGGATTGATCGGCACCGCGCTGGCGTCTCCTTTCCTCAGCAAGAGGGACACGCTGTTCGTCGATCGCGCCGTCGCCATCAATGCCCCCTACGCACGCGCGGATGCGCCTATTGCGTCCTACACGATCAGCACCGCGCAAGAGGCGGGCTGGACCTGGGACATCGGCCTGCAGTCTCGCCGTGGCGTTGGCTACGTCTATTCCACGCGACACACCGACGACGCGCGTGCAGAGGACGTGCTACGCCGCTACATAGGCCCCACCGCTGACGGCATCGATGCGCGCTTGCTGAAATTCGAATCCGGATATCGCCCCGAGCCCTGGCGCAGGAACTGCGTCGCGGTCGGCCTGTCGGGCGGTTTCGTCGAACCACTGGAGTCGACCGGGATAGCGCTCGTCGAGATGGCCGCCTATTTCATCGCCCATCTGTTTCCCGCCGATGGCGACATGACGCAGGTGGCAAAGCACTTCAACTCGATGATGGCGCAGCGCTATGAGCGCATCTTCGATTTCATCAAGATGCACTACTGCTTGAGCCAGCGTCGTGACTCGCCGTTCTGGATCGACAATGTGAATGCCGCCAGCATTCCGGATCGCCTGAAGGATCAGCTCGCCATGTGGCGTTCACGGCCACCGCACAGGCTCGACTTCGTCACCGACATCGAGATGTTCCTGCCTGCCAGTTGGCAATACGTCCTGTACGGGATGGAGTTCAAGACCGACCTCGAACCCATGCGTGCAACCTATACGCGCGCCGACGCCGCGCAACGCGAATTCGAGATGATCCGCGCAATGTCGGCCCATGCGGCGGCCGATCTTCCCGATCACCGCGCCCTGGTCGAGAGTGTCTGCGCCCGCTCTGCTGCACGCGTGCCCGTTCCCTGATGGATGGCGGCGAGACCGTACCGGATCAGGCAACTGCGTTAGCATGTCAGGATTGAAACAACGCCCGACGCTGCATTTGCAGATCGGCGGCCGTTGCGTGCACCGCCCTGGAGAGGATGTCGATGCCAGCACGAATCGAAGACGTTGCCGCGACAGCCGGCGTCTCCATGAAAACCGTATCGCGCGTTTTCAACAACGAGCCCAACGTGCGCGAGAAGACTCGCCTGCGCGTCGAAGCTGCCGCGAAAGAGCTGAACTATCGCCCCAACCCTTCAGCGCGTGGCCTCGCTGGAAACCGCTCTTATCTGATTTCACTGGTGTACGACGATCCGGCCGCCGGATCGAGCTATGTGATGGAAATCATCGTCGGCGTGTTGGCGGCCTGCGACAACTCCCACTACAGCGCGATCCTGCGGCCACTGGAATATTCAAATACCGACCATATCGGATCGGTTGAAGACTCGATTGCACGCTACCGTCCGGATGGCCTGATCCTCTTGCCGCCGTTCGCGGACGACCTGAAGCTTCTGCGCAGGCTCGACGCGCTCGGCGTGCGCTATGCGACGATTTCAGGCAAGGCGAAGATCTGGCATGAACGCGTTGGCACGATCCTGGACGAGCGCAAGGCTGCCGCCGAGATGATTGCCCACGCCGTCGCACTGGGACACACGCGCATTGCCCATGTCGCCGGACCGCCTCCGCACGGCGGACGCGCCTGGCGACTGGCGGGTTATCGCGACGGTCTGCGTCGCGCAGGCATCGCCTATGACGAAACGCTCGTCGCAGAAGGCGGATTCTCGTTCGAGGCGGGCATCGTCGGCGCCCGCCAGCTGCTCGACCTGAAGTCGCCGCCGACGGCGATTTTCGCCGCCAACGACGACAGCGCGTGCGGTGTGATGCATGAGGCATTCGAGCGTGGCCTTTCGATCCCGCGCGATTTGTCGGTATTCGGTTTCGACGATACGCCGACATCGCGCCATGTGTGGCCGAGTCTCACGACGGTGCGCCAACCGTGTCGCGACATGGGTCGCATAGCCGCCGAGCAATTGCTCGCCCTTATCCGGGACCCAGGTGCGGGCGAACTCGTGCGCGTGCCGTACGAATTGCAGATCCGCCAATCCAGCGGGCCCGCTCCGTCACCATCGCGCGCGCGCTGAGCCTCGCACCGATGACGACGCGACCGCGCGCAGGGTTCTGGCAGATCTGGAACATGTGCCTTGGTTTCGTCGGCATCCAGTTCGCGTTCGCACTGCAGAACTCGAACATGAGCCGCATCTTCCAGACGCTCGGAGCAAGCATGGACGATATTCCGCTGCTGTGGATCGCCGCGCCGCTGACCGGACTCATCGTGCAGCCTGTCGTGGGTCACTACTCGGATCACACATGGAGCCGCTTCGGACGCCGACGCCCATACTTTCTCAGTGGTGCATTGCTGGCGGCGCTCGCGCTGTTTGCGATGCCCAACTCGCGGCTGCTGTGGATCGCGGCGTTGCTGCTCTGGCTGCTGGACGGTTCCATCAACGTATCGATGGGTCCATTCCGCTCGTTCGTCGGCGACCAGCTGCCCTCCGAACAACGTGCGCTCGGGTACGCGATGCAGACTTTCTTCATCGCGGCCGGATCGGTGGTCGCGAGTCTCGCGCCGTGGCTGCTCGCATGGTTTGGAATTGCCAACACCGCCGCCGCTGGCGCGATTCCGGATACCGTACGCTTCGCGTTCTACAGCGGCGCGCTCGTGTTGCTCGCTGCAATGAGCTGGAGCGCACTGAAGACGCGCGAATATGCACCTGCCGTGCTGGACACGTTCGAGGACACCACAAACGCACAAGTTGATGCACCGATCGCGAGCGGCATGCGGCTGCGCGCGCTGCTGTGGCTCTCTGCAGGATCCGTCACGCTGATCGCAATGCGATTGGCACACGCGGACCGCCAACTCTATGTTCTGGGTGGCGGATTGATCGCGTACGGGCTCGTACTTTGGACAGCAGCGGCCGGCCGTCGCGGCAACGCGATCGCGCATATCATCGCCGATCTGCGCGCCATGCCGGAGACGATGCGGCGCCTTGTTCCGGTGCAGTTTTTTTCGTGGTTCGCGCTTTTCGCCATGTGGATCTACACGACCGCCGCCGTTACCGAAGTGCAGTTCGGCACGACCGACACACTATCCGCGCGCTACAACGAAGGCGCCAATTGGGTCGGCGTCCTGTTCGCGACCTACAACGCATTCGCAATCGTCGCAGCCGCACTGATCCCCTGGATGACACGCCGCTTCGGACTGCGCGCGAGCCATATGTTCAATCTCGTACTCGGCGGCTGCGGGCTCGCCTCTTTCCTGCTCATCCGCGACCCGCGTTGGCTGCTGCTGTCGATGGCCGGTGTCGGTTTCGCGTGGGCTTCGATCCTCTCGCTGCCCTACGCCCTGCTCTCCAACAGCGTGCCGACGCGCAAGATGGGCGTCTACATGGGCATCTTCAATCTGTTCATCGTGATTCCGCAATTGCTCGCGGCAAGTGTCCTCGCATTCCTTCTGCGCACGATATTCGCGAACGCGGCCATCGACGCGCTGCTGATCGGCGGCGTCAGCCTTGCGCTGGCGGGAGCCTGCATGCTTCGCGTTCCCGAACAGCAGCGCTGATCGCAGGAAAATCTCGATTCGCTGCCGCTCTCAGTGATTGGCTGCGACCAGCGTCTGCGTATCTGCACCATCGCTACCACACGCAAGGAATTGCCACTCGCCTCCCGCCGTGGTCAAAGGACAGCGCTCGAAACGAGCAGCATGGCGATAATCCCTCGCACGATCATGATGCGCCTCCGTTCCGATCTCCGATGGCGAGCCTTCGACCGACAACTGAAATGACAACGACGTCGCACCGCCCCACCCCGCCGCGAGGATACCGACAAACACCGTTTGCTGGAGCGCTACTCCCCGGCGAGCGTCATGCGTTCGAGCAGGATCGAACCGGTCAGGATGTGCGAGCGCTTGTCCACGTCGCTGCCGACCGCGGCGATGTTCATGAACATGTCGCGCATGTTCGCGGCGATCGTGATCTCCTCGACCGGATAGGCGATCTCGCCATTCTCGACCCAGAAGCCCGACGCCCCGCGCGAATAGTCGCCGGTAAGCAGTGATACGCCCTGCCCCATCAGCTCGGTGACGAGCAGTCCATTGTGCATGCGTTTCAGCATGGCCGCGAAATCGTCGTTGCCCGACTTCACGACGACGTTGTGGATGCCGCCTGCATTGCCGGTCGACTGCAGGCCGAGCTTGCGCGCAGAGTAGCTGCTGAGAATGTAGCGAGCGAGGACGCCATCGGTGATCAGGTCTGAATCGCGCGTGGCAACACCTTCGCCGTCAAACGCAGTCGAGCCGTGACCGCGCAAGATGCGCGGGCGCTCGACGATCTGCATCCAGTCGGGAAATATTTTCTTGTCGACATGATCAACGAGGAAACTCGCACGCCGATATAGCGCACCACCGCTGACGGCGGAAAGGAAATTGCCGATCAGACCGCGTGCCACTTCGGGCACGAACAGCACCGGGCATTCGCGTGTGGACAGGCGGCGCGCCCCAAGACGCGATACCGTCCGCTCTGCGGCCTTGCGCCCGAGCGTGGCTGCATCGCCGAAATCCCCCGCCGCCCTCGCGCTGTCGTACCAGTAGTCGCGCTGCATGCCGTTTTCGTCTTCGGCGATCAAGGCTACCGAAAGGGAATGATGCGTACCGCGTTCAGTACCGATGAAACCGAGCGAATTCGCATACGCTGTCATCGATGCGCTCACCTGCACCGAGGCGCCGTCGGAATTGTCGATGCGTGGATCAAAGGAACGCCCGGCGTCCTCGATTTCGATACCGAGCTGGATTGCTTCCTCGGGCGTGATGTCCCACGGGTGCCACAAATCAAGATCAGGAATATCCTTCGCCAGCAAGGCAGGATCGGGCAGGCCGCTGGCAGGATCTTCCTCTGTGTAGCGCGCAATCGCGCAGGCATGGTCGATGGTCTGCTCGATCGACGCGGGATCAAGATCCGCCGTGCTCGCCGACCCCTTGCGCTTGCCGAAATAGACCGTAAGCGAGACACCGCGATCGCGCGTACGCTCAACCGTCTCCACCTCGCCCAGGCGCACGCCGACGCTGAGGCCCAGATCGATGCTGGCAGCGACATCCGCCTCGCTGGCACCCTTGCTGCGGCAGCGCGCGATCACGTCTTCGGCAATTTGCGCAAGACGGTCAAGGTCGGCGGAACTGGTATCTTTGTCAGTCAAGATGACGTTCACTGAATGATTCCTGGGAAATTCTGATGCACGACGATCCGACGCAAGACGACGAACCGCTGGACGAAACACTGGAGCCGAGTCGCAGTCAACTGCGCCGCGAAGCGCTCGATATCTTCAAACTCGCCGAAGCGCTGGCCGCTCTCAACGATGCCGAACTCTCGCGCGTCCCGCTCAGCGACGAACTGCGCGATGAAGTGCTGCGCACGCGTGCGATCAAATCGCATATCGCGCACAAGCGTCAGGCCCAGTTCCTCGCCAAGCAACTGCGCAAGCTCGACGACGACGAAACCGACGCGATTCGTCGCGCGCTCGCACAGGACCGCGAAAAAGCCCATCGCGAGACCGCCGCCGCGCATCGAATCGAACTCTGGCGAGATCGCCTGATCGACGAGGGCGACGAAGCACTGACAGAATTCATTGCGTCACATCCATCGGCCGACCGCCAGCGCCTGCGCCAACTGGCGCGCAATGCGCTGACCGAGCGCAAGGCGAACAGGCCGCCGCATTCGTTCCGCGAACTGTTCCGCGAACTGCGGATTGTGCTCGGCGAATAGGACGGACGCTCCCCCCAGATTCGATCGGGGCCGGCGAGCGACTCACGCCGCCGTGCCACCTACGGTCATGCTGTCGATCTTCAGCGTTGGCTGGCCCACGCCTACGGGCACGCTCTGCCCGTCCTTGCCGCAGACGCCAACGCCTTCGTCGAGTTTGAGGTCGTTGCCGATCATCGACACGCGCTTGAGTACTTCCGCACCGGAGCCGATCAAGGTGGCGCCTTTGACCGGATGCGAGATCTTGCCGTCCTCGATCATGTACGCCTCACTCGCGGAGAACGTGAATTTTCCATTCGTGATATCGACCTGGCCGCCGCCGAAATTGACCGCGTAGAGGCCGCGCTTGACCGACGCGATGATCTCGCCCGGATCGCGTTCGCCGGGCAGCATGTAGGTGTTGGTCATGCGCGGCATCGGCAGGTGCGCGAACGATTCGCGCCGGCCATTGCCAGTCGACTTCATGCCCATCAGGCGCGCATTGAGTTTGTCCTGCATATAACCCTTCATGACGCCGTTCTCGACCAGCACGGTGCAGTTGCTGGGCGTGCCTTCGTCATCGATGCTGAGCGAGCCGCGCCGACCGGCGAGCGTGCCGTCGTCGACCACAGTGACGCCGGATGCCGCGACTTTCTCGCCGAGCATGCCGGCGAAGGCCGAGGTTTCCTTGCGGTTGAAGTCGCCTTCGAATCCGTGACCGATCGCCTCGTGCAACAGCACGCCAGGCCAGCCCGGACCAAGCACGACTGGCATGTTGCCCGCCGGCGCCGGCACCGATTCGAGATTGACGAGCGCAACGCGCACCGCTTCGCGCGCGAACGCATGCGCGCGACCGTTTTCGAGCAGCTCGGGGAATCCGTAACGACCGCCACCGCCGCTGCTGCCGCTTTCACGTCGACCGTTCTGTTCGGCGATCACCTGTACGTTCAGTCGAACGAGCGGACGCACGTCAGCGGCGAGTGTGCCGTCCGAATGCGCAATCAACACGGTGTCGAGTGTCGCCGCGAGGCTGACGATCACCTGCTTGACCCGCGGGTCAGTCGAACGGCACACCGCATCGACTTCGCGCAGCACGGCAATTTTTGCTTCATTGCTCAGCGTGTCGATCGGATCGATTGCCGGATACAGCGCACGACCCGTCGCGATGGCGAGCGGCTTGCCAACGCCCTTGCTGCCGGCTTGCGCGATGGCGCGCGCGGAGCCTGCCGCCTCAAGCAAGGCTGGCAGGACGATTTCATCGGAATACGCAAATCCCGCCTTCTCGCCGGACAACGCGCGCACGCCCACGCCCTGTTCGATCGAATGCGTGCCGTCCTTGACGATGCCGTCCTCGAGCATCCATGACTCGCTGCGCGAATGCTCGAAATACAGATCCGCCGCGTCAATCGACGGCCCCATCAGGCGCGTGAAAATGCCATCGAGATCGCCGGCAGCGAGGCCGCCGGGACGGAGCAGTCGATTTTCAGCTTGGGTGATGAGGTCGGTCATAAGCGATGGGAAACAAGAGGGGAAGCGGGGGGCGGCACTAGCCGCTCCCCCGACATGGGGGCGCGCATGCTGGCGCACAATCGCTTTCGGTGCAAACCGAACGGGGAGCGAAGCAGGTCAGCTGCCGTGTCCCGTCGCGGACGCAGGTGTGGCGGGTGGCGGCAAAGTTTCATCAGGCAGCGCAGCTGGATCCTCGACGTCCGCTTTCTTTTTCTTCCTGCTGACCGTCGTCTTTTCACGTGCAAGGAGCAGGATCTTGGGTTTGTCCCACGAACCGGTGACCTGATAGCGCGAACCCACCGCCTTGCCCAGCGGCTTGTTCAGTATGCCCTGCATGACGAGACCGGCGGCCGCGCCCACCGGCCCGGCCGCCAACGCGCCAACGATGGGCAACGTCGCGCCAGCATGCGGATTGACCACCATCAGCTGGTCATAGTCCTTCGCGCGCAGACCGGTGCGGCCGGTGACCACGATATCGGCTGCGGGACTCTTGATCTTGAGATCGTCGGTATAGGCATTTCCGCCACCGAGGCGGAACGAGCCGACGATCGAATTGAAGCTGAGACCTTTCTGGAAGAAATCGCTGAAATCAAGGCTCAGGCGACGGCGGATTTCGCCGAGCGAAAACAGACCGAAGATGCGACCGGCACCGGGTTCCACATCCAGTATGCGACCTTCCGCGACATCGATCGAAAGCGTGCCATCGAGTTTCGGCAGTGCGAATGCCGACGGCGGACCTAGCCATGCCGCGTCGATCGTCGCGCGCGTGCTGCCGCCGTCGATCAGGCCTGGAAAACCGAGTGCATCCATCATGTGGCCCAGATTCTGCGCGGTCAGTTCGATGGCCATGCGCGAACTGTTCTCGCGCGCATTGCCGGTCCAGTCGCCGCTCGCCTTCATGCTCACGTTCGGAGACTGTGAGTTCAGCGCGTCGACCTGCATGCCGTTGGCAATCGGATGACTGCGGAATTCGGCCGAGCCGAAACTCGCCTTGCCCAGCTGGAAATCGTCGACATTGATGCGCAGCGCCGGCAGCGAACCCGGCGCGATATTCGCGAAGGCACTCGATTCGGAGTCGGCGGTCTCGGCTGGCGCTTCCGGCCAGTGGATACGCTCGAATCGCGCATCGACGCCGCGTCCACTGGCGTCGGATTTGGGAATCTCCAGTTTCCCGGCGATCGCTGCGCCATCGAGTTGGATCGTCGTCACCCTCGAATCGCCACCGACGACCATGTGCATGTCGTCAAAATGACGATCGGCGAAAACGAAATCGTCGGCACGCACATCAATCTCCTGCACCACGCCACCGGTGGTTCCACCCGCATCGCGCTCGATAAGATCGATCCACGCGCCGACGTCAAGTTGCGGCATGCGGCCGCCCACGACTACACCTTGCGCCGGCGGATCAAGCGGCTTTTGCGCGCCAAATTGGACCCGTCCGGCAAACGCTCGTCCCGCACCGGGCAAGCGTCCATTCACAGCGACAAGCTGCCCCAGCGTCGCCTCAAAGGATTGACCGGCATACGGGAGATCGAGGCCGAGGCGAAACGGTCGCGCCTCGTCAGCGCTCTTCGCCAGTGGCGCGGGCAAGTCGATCGCGGTGCCACGCAAGTCACTGCTCACGATGAGCCGACTGTGGCTGCCGGCGTCTGACGAATCATCAACGCTGACGTTCGCACTCCATTCCGATTCACCCGGGAATTTCACCAGCGCCGGCAACAATACCGGCACGTCCGCAAACACGGTGGTCGCGGGGAAGCGTCCGATCAGGCCTGCCTCGAATGCGTGCTTTGCATCTGCTACATAGTTGCCGATCGCGATCGAGAGCTTTGCCTTGTGCTCGCGGAATTGCACGTCGAGTGCGTCGGCCGAGAAGCCCTTCTGGTTGAAACGAAGATGGCCGTTGGCGTCGATAAAGTGGAGGTCGTACGTGTTGTGGTCGAGCTTGGCGCCGACGAGATCGATACCGCCGTCAAGATTGAGGCTTTCAATCTGCTTGATCGGCAGGTTCAGCGTGAACGCGACATTGCCCTTGCCGCTGATGGCAATGTCCTTCAGCTGCTCCTGGCGTCGTTTTCCGATCGGCGTGGCGCGCAGGAAACCGAGCAGGTTTGCGCCGCTGCCCTCGCCCTTGACTGCGAGGTCGAGCACGAGCGGACCGAAATCCGGGATCACGCCGTGGACCTCGCTGATGTGGTTGCCCATCGCCTCGGCGGAGTCGGCGTCCAGCTGCACACTGTCGTTGATGAAGGTCGCAATGGCGTGCAGTTTCTCCGCGCGTGGCCAACTCGAATCGTAGTCCAGCGTGGTGTCAACCAGCTCGGCGCGCGCAATCATGCGCCCAGAGTCGTCATGAAACGGCCAGTTGGCCAGATCGCCGATCAGGGCAACACGACCGTCGACGACGCGGCCGCCAACCAACGCGCGATCAAGCCAGTTGATCGCCTTGGCCGACATCGACGTGGTCGGCCAGAACAGCTTGGCCGACACGACGTCCGCATGCGAAAGCGCGACATACATGTCGACGCTGGGCTTCCTGTCAGCAATGAGATTGAGGCCGCCGCGCAACTCGCCGCCGTAGCCGACGCCCTCGAAACCGAGGCGATCCGTTTCGACGCGCCAGCCCTCGTCGATACGTCGCGCGACGACGTCACCGCCAAATTGATTTAACAGGAAGGGCTTGCGGAATACGCGGGGATAGTCGACGCGCAGCGCTTGTTGGGGTAGTTGCGCCAATACCGACTGCTCGTCCCCGTGCAGGTCCAGATCGAGGAGGTCGATGCCGGGGACCACATCCACGCTGGCAAGGGCGACACCGCGCAATGAAGCATTCACGTCGTAGTCGTCGACGCCTGCCCAACGCAAATCCGCACTCGCCAACGTTCCCTGCGGATGGGCCAGATAGAGCCAGCGGCGAAGTTTTTCCGAAGCTGGTTGCGCGAGCATCGCGAAATCGCCCAAGGGTTGCAGCGGCAACGCGGCGGCACCGGCTCGATAGCGCGCGTTGTCTTCATTGCCACGCCGCTCGATGGTCAGTCGCGCTGGCACGCGGGTGCTGTTGCTATCGGCAACCAAATCGGCGACGTCGAAGGTCCAGCCACCGGTCTCGCGCATCCAGCGCGCAACGAAGGCAAGATGATCAAATGCGACGCGTGGCGTGATCGCCGTCGAGGCATCGATAGTGACCGGCGCGGCACCCGAAAATTGCGCATCATGCAGATCGACGCGCATGCGCACATCATCGACCTGCGCAGCATTGATTTGCGCCCACAGCTGGATGGCGCCGTGGCCGGCGGCCAGCTCGATCCCTGCAGGGGCCTGGCCCGCGGCGAGCCGGCCAAGATCCACGTCGCGCCCACCCACATACAGCTGGCCCGAGCGTGAGTTGATATCGAGGTCGGCGACGAACTCCAGCGGCGGCGTGTCGTCGGCATCAGGCAGACGCACCCGCCCCAGCACGCGCGTCACCGCGCCGTGATTGAGAACGCGCAGCACCGGCACTTCGAGCGCCAGATGCACATTGTGCTCGGTGTCCTCGATACCGAGCTTGAGACGACTGATTTCAACCGCTCCCAGCGCGCCCATGGAAAACGGATCGTTGGTTTTTTCGGACGAACCGAGATCGAGATCGCGCAGCCGCCAGGTGTCGCCCTCGTGCACCAGTTTCAGTTCGACGCCGGACAGGCGGAATTCGCTGACCGCACGGTTGCGCTGGAACAGCGCATACAGGTCGAAGGCGAGCTCCGCGTGCGGGATCGAGAACATGCCCTGATCCGCATTCCTTGCGCCAATCTGTACATTTTCCAGCGCCAGCAGTGGGCCGCCGCCGACCCACGCACCACTGAGCCGCGCGATCTTCACGGGTCGATCAAGCCGTTGCGACAGCCAGCGCTCGACATATTGCGGATTGCGCTCCAGCCACGGCATCGCAAGCTGGGTCAGAGCGGCCAGCACGCCGAGCAGGATCACGACTGTCGCGCCCGCGGCCAGCAGCGCAAAGCGCAGCCGACGCAGGCGCGCGCGCCAGGAGGTCATCACACGACCTCCCGTACGCGCAGGAATCTAGAGCAGCACGACATCGTACTGTTCCTGCGAGTAGTGTTCTTCCGGCTGGAAGCGGATCGTCTTGCCGATGAACTCCTCAAGCTCGGCGACGGCAACCGATTCCTCCTCAAGAATGCGATTGACGACTTTCGGCGAGGCCAATACCAGGGTCTGGTGCGCCTCGAACTGACGCACCGCTCGCGTGATCTCGCGGAAGATTTCGTAGGTGATCGTTTCCGCGGTCTTCAGGCTGCCTCGGCCGCTGCACGATGGGCACGGTTCGCACAGTTGGCGTTCGAGACTTTCGGTGGTCCGCTTGCGGGTCATCTCGACGAGGCCGAGCGGCGACATGTCGTAGACCGTCGCCTTGGCGTGATCGCGCGCCATCGATTTTTGCAACTGACGCAATACCTGGCGCTGATGCTCGGCGTCGACCATGTCGATGAAGTCGATGATGATGATGCCACCCAGATTGCGCAGGCGCAGCTGCCTTGCCGCCGCTTGCGCAGCCTCGAGGTTGGTGCGGAACACGGTCTCCTCGAGATTTTTGGAGCCGAGGAATCCGCCGGTATTCACGTCAATCGTGGTCATTGCCTCGGTCTGGTCGACGATGAGATAGCCGCCCGATTTGAGCGGCACATCCTTTCGCAGGGCTTTCTGGATTTCGTCCTCGACGCCATACAGGTCGAAGATTGGACGTTCTCCGGTGTAATGTTCCACCCGGTCGGCCAACTCAGGCATGAACTGGCGCACGAACGCGTTCGCGCGCTCGATCGTCTCGCGCGAATCCACGCGCACTTTCTCGATCGACGGCCGCATCAGATCGCGCAACGCACGCAACGGCAGACTGAGGTCCTCGTAGATGCGTTCACCAACGCGCGTGCTGGCGATGTTGTCCTGCACGGTCGCCCACAACTTGCCAAGATAGTTGACGTCTTCGGCGAGCGACTCGCGCGTCTGGCCTTCCGCATTCGTGCGCACGATGTAACCCAGGCGGCTCTCGCCGAGCAGCTCACCGAGCATGTCCTTGAGGCGCGCGCGTTCGACTTCGTCCTCGATGCGCGCCGAAATGCCCAGCACCTTGCTGTACGGCAGCAGCACGAGATAGCGCGACGGAATCGACAGATGCGTGGTCAAGCGCGCGCCCTTGGTGCCGATCGGATCCTTGACTACCTGCACGACGATGTCTTGGCCGTCGCGCAGAAGTTCGTTGATCGGTGGCGTCGGCGTCGGCGTGCTGTCGCCGTTTTCGCCGGTCAGGCTCGCGTGCGGGCGCATGATGTCCGACGCGTGCAGGAACGCCGCCCGATCGAGGCCGACTTCGACAAAAGCAGCCTGCATGCCCGGCATCACCCGGCTGACCTTGCCTTTGTAGATGTTGCCGACATAGCCGCGCCGGCTCGCGCGTTCGACGTGGACCTCCTGCAACATGCCGTTCTCGACCAGCGCCACGCGCGTCTCCCGCGGAGTAACGTTGATCAGAATTTCTT
>JBDSXV010000025.1:0-9808 GCA_039926025.1 Dokdonella sp. | reverse complement strand
GGCGAAGCGGAAGACGCGTTGATTGCGGTGGTGCGCGGAAACTACCCACGCGAGGTGAAGAAACAGGCGCTGTTCTGGCTCGGTCAGTCCGGATCGCCGCGCGCGATCCAGGCGCTCGATGATGTGCTGGCCAAATCGCCGGCGGCGGCGAAGGCGACGCGCAACTGATCTTCACATTGCGATAGGGCGTGGCAGGAAAATCCGTCGCGCCTGAAAGCCAGACCGACGGTGCGAACAAGCGCACCGTCGGAGATATCGGCATATGCCGCGAAGTGCTTAGGGTCAGCGCTTCAATGCACGCGAAAACGCGTCCGCAAACGCGCTGTTTCCTGCTGCGACGGCCGGCTTCTTCGGAGCGGCGGAACGCTGGCCACCACGCTCGTTGCGTTCATCACGCACGGGACGTTCGCCACGCGCTGCGCCACTGCGTGTCTCGCCGGGCACATCGTCCAGACGCATGCTCAGTGCAATGCGCTTGCGCGGCAGATCGACCTCCATCACCTTGACCTTGACGATATCTCCGGCTTTCACCGCCTCGCGCGGGTCGCGCACGAACGTGTGCGAAAGCGAGGAGACATGCACGAGGCCATCCTGGTGCACGCCGACGTCGACGAAGGCACCGAACGCGGCGACATTCGTGACGCGACCTTCGAGCACCATGCCGACGACGAGATCCTTGAGGTCTTCAACACCTTCAGCGAAGGTCGGCGCGACGAAGACCGGGCGCGGATCGCGGCCGGGTTTTTCCAGTTCTTTCAGGATGTCGCGCACGGTCGGAACACCGAAACGTTCGTCGGTGAACTGCTCAGGCTTGAGCGAACGCAGGAACGCACCGTCGCCGATCAGTTGCTTCACTTCACGGCCGCAGGCGGCAAGGATGCGCTCGACCACCGGATAGCTTTCCGGGTGTACGCCACCGGCATCGAGCGGATTGTCACCGTGCGCAATGCGCAGGAAACCCGCGCTCTGCTCGAATGCCTTGTCGCCCAGGCGTGGTACTTTCTTGAGTGCCGCCCGTGTCGCAAACGCGCCGTGCTCATCGCGGTACTTGACGATATTTTCGGCAACCGCCGTCGACAGCCCCGCGACGCGCGCGAGCAATGGCGCCGACGCGGTGTTCGCATCGACACCCACCGCGTTGACGCAATCCTCGACGCGTGCATCGAGCGCGCGCGCGAGCCGCGACTGGTTCACATCGTGCTGGTACTGGCCGACGCCGATTGCTTTTGGTTCTATCTTCACTAGCTCCGCGAGCGGATCCTGCAATCGGCGCGCGATCGACACCGCGCCACGCAAGGAGACATCGAGTTCCGGGAATTCCTTCGCCGCCAATTCCGACGCGGAATACACCGACGCGCCCGCTTCGCTGACCACGATCTTGGCGAGTTTGGGATTGGCGAGCTTCTTCATCATCTCGCCGGCGAGCTTGTCGGTTTCGCGCGACGCCGTACCATTGCCGATCGCGATCAGCGCGACGTTGTGCTTCATGCACAACGCGCCGATCTCGGCCATCGACTGATCCCACTGCTTGCGTGGCTCGTGCGGATACACAGTCGTCGTCGCGAGCAGCTTGCCGGTCGCATCGACAACCGCGACCTTCACGCCGGTGCGGATACCCGGATCGAGCCCCATGACCGCCTTCGGGCCGGCTGGTGCGGCCAGCATGAGGTCCTTGAGGTTGTCGCCGAAGACGCGGATTGCTTCTTCCTCGGCGGTTTCGCGCGCGCGCGAAAAGAGATCAAGCATCAGCGACAGATGCAGCTTCACGCGCCAGGTGAGACGACAGGTTTCGATCAACCAGGCATCCGCTGCGCGACCGCGTGCGGCGATGCCGGCATGCACGGCAACTCGGCCTTCGGCTTCTGCGTGGCCTTGCTCGGGCTCAATTGTCGGGTTGAGCTCGAGTGCAAGCACGCCTTCGTTGCGCGCGCGCATCAGCGCGAGCAGACGGTGCGAAGGAATCTTCGCGATCGCTTCGGCATGGTCGAAATAGTCGCGGAACTTCGCGCCTTCGTGCTCCTTGCCCTCGATGAGCTTCGCGCGGATCTGTCCTTTCGACCAGACGGCGTCGCGCAGCTCACCCACGAGCGTCGCATTCTCGGCGATGGTTTCCATCAGGATCTGGCGCGCACCATCGAGCGCAGCCTTGATGTCGGGCACGCCTTTCGCCTCGTCGACGAATGCCGCAGCCCGTTGCTCGGGCGCGATCGTGGGGTCCTCGCGCAAGCCGAGCGCGAGCGGTTCGAGTCCCGCTTCGCGCGCAATCTGCGCCTTGGTGCGACGCTTGGGCTTGTACGGCAGATACAGATCCTCGAGCCGCGCCTTGGTCTCGGCGCCGAGGATCTGCGCTTTCAAGGCATCGTCGAGCTTGCCTTGTTCGCCAATACTTTCGAGGATCGCGCTGCGACGGTCTTCGAGTTCGCGCAGGTACCCCAATCGTTCTTCCAGCAATCGCAGCTGGGTGTCGTCGAGGCCGCCGGTGACTTCCTTGCGATAGCGCGCGATGAACGGCACGGTTGCGCCGCCGTCGAGTAGTTCCACGGCCGCCCTGACCTGTGCGGGCTGTGCGGCGATGTCCACCGCGATGCGTTGTTCGATGCTCATCAACATGCGTTCGATCGGTTCCTGCGTTGTGCGAAAAAGCGAAAGGCCGCATACGCGGCCCGTCCTGTAATGGTAGCAAGAAGGGATGCGCAATCGACGCTTGCACACGGCGGTGTTCCGTGCGCAGCTCATGTGGACATGCGGCATTTTCAATCGAAGCAGCCCATGGCGTGCGGCGGGTCGAAGCAGGTACGCTCGATGTTCGTATTCGTCCCCACGGTTTCGCATGTCCGTTTCCGCGTCCTCCGGCACGCTGCGCCAGCAGCCTGCGTTCGTGCAGTTCTGGATTGCGCGCATCGCTTCCGGCTTCGGCTTCCAGATGTTGTCGGTCGCGGTCGGCTGGCAAATCTACGCGATGACCGGACGCGCGCTCGATCTCGGCCTGATCGGTCTCGCCCAGTTCATACCCTCGGTGCTGTTCGCGTTGCCTGCTGGGCATATTGCCGACCAGTTCGAGCGGCGGCGCGTGGTGGTGCTGTGCCAGATACTCGAATGGGTCGCGATTGCACTGCTGACCGCAGGAAGCTTCTTCGGCATGCTCGACGAAACACGCATCCTCTCGCTCGTCTTCCTCATCAGTATCGCCAAGGCGTTCGAGTTCCCGCCAATGCAGGCGATGGTGCCGGGGCTCGTGCCGGAGCGTCTGCTGCCGCAGGCGATGGCGGCGAGCGCGTCTGCCTCGCAGGTCGCGATGATCGCCGGTCCGGCGATTGGCGGGTTTCTTTACGTGCTCGGTCCAGGCGCGGTTTATGGCGTCTCGGCGCTGCTGTACATCGCCGCGATCGCCGCGATGACGATGCTGCGCTACGACCACGTGCCGCCACGGCGCGAGCCGGCGACCCTGCGCACCGTGTTCGCCGGTGTTTCCTTCATCCGTGCGCGACCGGTGGTGTTCGGCGTGATCTCGCTCGATCTGTTCGCCGTGCTCCTCGGTGGCGCCACCGCATTGCTGCCGATCTTCGCACGCGACATCTTGCATACGGGCCCATGGGGCCTCGGGTTGCTGCGCGCCGCGCCAGCGGTAGGCGCGCTCGCCATGTCGATCTGGCTTGCACGACATGCGCTGCAAAACCGCGTCGGCCCGATCATGTTTGCGTCGGTCGCGGCCTTCGGTGTCGCGACGCTCGTGTTCGCACTCTCCACGACGCTGTGGCTGTCGCTTGCCGCGCTGTTCGCGCTCGGCGCGTTCGACATGGTCAGCATGGTGATCCGCGGCGCACTGGTGCAATTGGAGACGCCCGATGCGATGCGCGGCCGCGTCAGCGCGGTCAATGCGATCTTCATCAATACGTCGAACCAGCTCGGCGAATTCGAATCCGGTCTCGTGGCTGCGTGGCTCGGCGCGGTGCCGGCAACCTTGATCGGTGGCGTGGGCACGTTGATCGTGGTTGCCCTGTGGATGGCGATGTTCCCTTCGCTGCGCAATCGACGCGGTTTGCGCGCGGATGCCGTTGACGCGGCCGTCGCTGCGGTCGACGCGAGCTGAGCTATTTTTCCAAAGAACGCCCTTCGGACTTTCCGTTCGTCGCGAACTTCTGCGGCGTGGGTGCGAGGGCGCATGCAGCGCCCATTCCACCGCATCCGATGCGCCAGTTGAATTCGATCGGCTGCCGAGTCATGTGGTCAATCAGTCGAACCCGTTTGCAAAAATCGAGTCGGCTTGAAATTCGTAAGCGCCAAGATCGCACGCAGCACCGGATGGACGTGCCTTGCCGCGTTCGTCCGCAAAGGGGCAGGAACCGATCGCAGCATCGATAGCCGGGCTGGTGCTGCCAATCGCCATTGTCATCGGTGCATTTGTCGCATCGTTGGAGGCCAGGGGGCTGAGCTGGGGATCCGCGGTGATCGGCGTCGTGCTGCCAGGGTCCAACGTGCCCTGGTTGTCGCTCGCGCCAATCACGTTTGCGCCGGCAAGGGTCAGTGTGGCGACATTCGTCTCGCTGCCGGTGCTTGCTCCGGCGACGGCGATGTTTGCGACATCGTTGTTGCTCGCGCCACTGATCTGTGTCGTGCCGTACACGATGCTGTTTACGACCGTCATCTGGGCCGAGCTGGGGCTGCCATCCTGGATCTTGTTGCCGAAGGCAAGAGAATAGACGCTGCCATCGCCATGCCCCGAACTCACGGGCGCGCCCTCGCTGCGGCCCACCATGTTTTGCGCAATCGTCGACGAATAGAGGGTGACTCCGCCGTTGAGGTTGAAGATCGCCGCACCAAGTCCGCTGCCGTCGTGAGACCTGTCCACATCGAAGGTCACGCCGCCGTTGGACCAATTGGCGGTCAACGTGCAATTGGTCAATTCAGCGACGCCTGTGTGATTGAAGATGGCGCCGCCCATGCCGGCTCCACCCCCGCCGCGGTCCATGAGACCAGCGCCTGCGCCAAACCCTCCTGCTGCTCCCCCACCCGGTGTGCCGCCCCCGCCACCCCCGCCAAATCCGCCCCTGCCAGGCGCTGTGCCGGAACCGCCGCCCCCGGCAAAGCCGCCACTTCCTGCAAAAAACGCCTGGCCGCCGCCGCCGCCAACGCCACCCCCGCCACCATTGATTCCACCTTGACCGAAGTTGCCTCCGGCAATGTTGATTTGTCCGGTTCCATTGCCGCGACCGCCATCGGAATAGTCCGCAGGGGTGCTGGACCCTCCAAGACCGCCCAGTCCACCGCCGAGCCCTTGCGGCCCTGCATTGCCGTTGTCAGCGGTGAATCCTCCACCGCCACCGCTGGGTGAAGAATTGCTGACGGGGTCTCCGAGTCCGCCATACGGACCGCCTGGCAAGTTGCCGCCGAAGCCGCCGCCCATCCCCAGGTCGCCGCCGTCCTGGCCGATTCCGGCGCCGTTGGCTGAACCTCCCACGTGCGTGTTGCCGCCTTGCGCCGCATTCCCGCTCAAAGTCACCGCATCGAGGTATAGCTGGCCCTGATTGAAGATGGCGCCGCCCATGCCGGCACCGCCACCGCCAAGCTTGCTGTCGCCGCCCTTGGCGAATCCGCCCGACAGCGTCAGGTTTTTCAGGACGAGAATTCCCGCCGGCAGCTCGCCATCGAGGCCTCCCGACACATAGAACATGCGAAACGCGTGCGCTGTATCGAGGGGCAGTTTGGGGTCGCGCGATATAACGGCGCCATAGCCTTGAATCACGATCGCCGACTCTATTGGCGGAAGCCCGTTCGGTCCGTACCAGAAGTTGTTGGCTGTTGTCAGCGTGTAGTGGCAGCCCGGGCTGAGCAGGAGTGTGTCCTGGCCGGGAAACCACATTTCGTCATTCGCGAAATCGATGGCCGCTGCAAGGTCGATGACGTCCTCGGCAGTTCCGCTGCAGCCAATGTTGAAAATCGCGGCGCGCGCCAAGCCCGCGGATACAAACAGGACAAGGCCCAACGCCCCCGGCAGTCTCTTTTCCATCAATCGATGCCTCCGCATGCAAATCATGTCGCTCAGTGTTCGCGCTTTTCGTCGGTGCGAGATACCGCGAAGCTGACGAATCTACACCAGGATCGACCGATTCATGCGGCTGTTTGTGATGGTGTCGAAGGAGGCGAGTGCCTTCTTTGTGAATCAGTACGCGAGCGTCACCCCGACCCATGCGCCGCGCGGTTGGCCGGGTCCGAGGAAACGAGGGTCGTCGAAATCCGGAAACACCGCGCCGGGTTCGCCAAGTGTTCCGAACGTGACGAAGCGTTTGTCGAACACGTTGTCGACGCGCGCGAACACGCTGACGTGCGGGTTGAACGCATAATTCGCGCGCAGATTCAGCAGGGAATAGCCGGCCGTTTCGCCGAGCAGGTTCGCTTCGTCGCCGCGCAGGAACTGGCCCGCGTCGGCGAGCACATCGCCGCCGATGCTGAGTGCTGACGTCAGCGCGAAATCGGCGCCGATCTTGAAGCTGTGTCTTGGCAATCCCGGAATGCGGTCGCCGCGCGCGACGAAGATCAGCCCGTCATCGTTCGCGTCCGGGTGGTTCGCGCTGTGCTCGGAAAAGCTGCCGAGATAGGTCGCGTTAAGCCAGGTGTAGTTCGCATACCAGTTGAGGCGTTTGTCGAGGGCGACACCGCCGATGCTCGCTTCGAGGCCCTGTCGACGCGTGTCGCCGACATTGGCGAAGAATCCCTCGTTCGATTGCGAGCCGCCGGTGGACTGGAACAGGATGTCGTCGGTATTGGTGGTACGAAAAAGTCCGAGGTGCCAGTTCGCTGAGGCGACGCTTGAGAGCGATCCGCGCAGGCCGGCTTCCCAACTCTTCGCAACGACCTGCTTCAACGCAGGATCGGAAAGAAACTGGTTCGGCAGTTTGCACGGCGCATTCTCGTCCGCGCAGGTAAGTTCGACCGGCGTCGGTGCGCGTGTCGATTCGCTGTAGCCGGCATAGACGTTGACGGCTGGGCTCCACTGCCACGTGATGCCGGCCGCCGGATTGAAACGCGAAAAACGGTGATCGCCGTTGAGGTCCGGGTTATCGCCGGTGAGATCCTCGATCGTCGTGTGCGTGTGATTCGCACGTCCGGAGAGGGTCAACGCGAGGCGATCGGTGATCGACAGTGTATCGGTTGCGTAGAGCCCGCTGCTGCGGGTGCGACTGTGCACCGCGAGTGCGTCGCGGGCGATGAAGATGCCCGAGTTCGACGAGGTGTGCAGGTCGTTCTGCAGCGTGGCGGCTTCGACGACCGAGTCGTAGTCGAGGCGGCCATCGGTGTCGTCGACACCGACGACGAGCTGGTTCTGCATGCCGCCGAGCGTCTGCTCGAAGGCGAGTTGCAGCGTGATGCCATCGCTCTTCTGTCGCCGTTCGCCGATGCTGTTGATGGCATCGAAATCGGAAGAGACGGACTGGCCGTTCTGATCGAGGATCGGCGTGCCGTCCTGGTTGCAGAGAACGCTGTCGTTGTCGTCGCAGGCCTCGAAGTCGCTGCCGTCGCCGTTGTAGGAGCGCGTCTTCACGTCGCGGTGGAACGCCGTGAACGACAGTTTGGTCGCTTCGTTGAACGCGAAGCTGCCTTGCGCGCTGACCACGTTCGACGTGTTGGCGGTTTCGTCGGGCGCCGTGAAAATGCTCGACCAGCGCCGTGCGAGTTCCTCCGCGGGCGCGGCACCGTTGCCCGTGAGATCGGTGTCGGCGTGACCCAGGTGCAGATCGAAAGTGGCCGCGTCGTCGCGCCACGACAGGGTGCCGTAGAAGTTCTTCGCGTTCGAGGGCGACTGGTCGCGCCAGCCATCTTCGTCGAATCTATTGCCCAACAGATACCAGCCCCATGCACCGCTGTTGCCGGCGGTCTCAACGGTCGCGTCGGTTCGCCCGAACGAGCCGCCGTAGAACTCGACGCGCGTGCCGGGATCGCTGAAGCCGGTCTTGGTCTGGATCGAGATCGCGCCGCCGAGCGTATTGAGTCCAAACACCGGGTTCGCGCCCGCGAGCAGGCTCATGCGTTCGATCGCGGCTTCCGGAATCAGATCCCAGTTGACCGTATCGCCGAACACTTCGTTGACGCGCACGCCATCGAGATACACGGACAGGCCTTCGGAGCCGCCGAGCAGAGGCGTCGCGGTGAAGCCGCGGAACTGCAGGTCCGGTTGTAGCGGATTGCCTTGCGCGGAATTGATACTGACGCCAGCGACATGACGATTCATGAACTCGGTCAGATCCAGTGTCTGCGCACGCGTGAGAGCGCTGTCATCGATCGACTGCACGTTGTACGGCAGCTTGCCCGCAGCAATTTCGGTTCCGGCAATGGGCGACACGCCGACGACGTTGACGAGATCGAGCGTGGTGACGTCTTCGCTGTCGTGCGGCGGCGGCGAGACATCCTCCGTTTGAGACGCATGCGCCGACACCAGGATCAGCGACAGCGCACTTGCGAGCAGCCTGCATGCAATGTGGCGGGTGGGGCGGTCATGGACGTTCAATCGAGGCATCGGCGCACGATAACAGCGGGCGTGAATGCACACGCCCGCTACATGACGGCTGTCGCATCAGGCCTTGAGTGCGCCAGACGCTTTCGCGGTGTGCGTGGCGATCGCATCCATTAACGGTGGATTGAGACAGTCATACGGCTCCAGTCCCAGTTCCTTCAGGCGACTGCGCACGGCGCCCATGCTGGCCGGGTCGTTGCCCGCTTCGATGATCGAGGACACGAACGCGGCGAACGTGGGCTCGGACCAGCCCGACTCTTTCGACAGCTCTGTATGCACGAAATCGAGGCCGTAGAACGGATGCTTGGCGTTCTCGATGCGACCATACATATGCGTGCCGCAGTCCTTGCACGCGTGGCGGATGATCTGCTTGGTCGGATCGACGACCGCGAGCTTCTCGGCGTGCTCGGTCACCTTGACCTTGTCTTTCGATACGACGGCGACCTGCGAAAACGCCACGCCCTTGGGACGCCAGCATTGCGTGCAGCCACACACATGGTTGTGCGCGGTTTGCGCGCCGACCGTCACCTTGACCGGATTCGTCGCGCAGTTGCATACGAGCGTGCCGCCGGCAAAGCCGTCGCCGGCTCCTTTCTTGACGCCGCCGTCGACGGCGGGATGGATTGCAACAGCCATGGGTGCCTCCTGGTTTCCGATGGCGGCCACCGGATGTCGCCGCCCAGACCACATTCAAAACACCTGCGGATGCAGGACCGTGCGCGACCGTTCAGTACTGGATCACCGAACGGATCACCTTGCCTTCGTGCATGAGGTCGAAGGCATGGTTGATCTGCTCGAGCGGCAGCACCGCGGATACGAATTCGTCGATCTTCAGCTCGCCGCTCATGTAGCGATCGACGTAGCCGGGCAATTGCGAGCGACCCTTGACGCCGCCGAACGCGGACCCGCGCCAGACGCGGCCTGTAACCAGCTGGAAGGGTCGCGTCGAAATTTCCTGGCCAGCGCCCGCAACGCCGATGATGATCGATTCGCCCCAGCCCTTGTGGCAGCACTCGAGTGCCTGGCGCATCACCTTGACGTTGCCGATGCATTCGAACGAGTAATCGACGCCGCCATCGGTGAGATCGACGATGACCTGCTGGATCGGTACATCCTTGTGCTCGGCCGGATTGATGAAATCGGTCGCGCCGAGCTGCTTCGCCATCACGAATTTTTCCGGGTTCATGTCGATCGCGAGGATGCGCGACGCTTTCGCCATCACCGCGCCCTGGATCACCGACATGCCGATGCCGCCGAGGCCGAACACGGCGACGGTCGATCCCGGCGTGACCTTCGCGG
>JBDSXV010000024.1:0-11338 GCA_039926025.1 Dokdonella sp. | reverse complement strand
TCGCTCTTGTACTCGTACTTCTTATTACCAGCGGAGGTGCGGGCTGAGGGCTAGTGTCCAGGTAAATTGAAACCAACCTGAATACCCCAAAGAACCCCGCACCCGGCAACGGATGCGGGGTTTTTTTATGGCCACTTTGTGGCCATGAATCGACGGTATACCGGAATGCGCGAGCAAATCCGGCGACAAGTCCTCAGGCCCCGCCTCAATCGGAGCCATGATGAATCGCGAAACTGCAGGACCAGACGACGGCAGCGCCACGCAAGATGCTGCTTGCGAGCGTGTACGCATCTTCGACACCACCCTGCGCGATGGCGAGCAGGCGCCGGGCTTTTCCATGGGCCGACGCGCGAAGCTGCGTCTCGCCCATGCACTGGAAGCGCTCGGCGTGGACGTGCTCGAGGCCGGATTCCCGCACGCCTCGCTGGATGATTTCGCGGCCGTCGCGGAAATCGCGCGCACGCTGAAGACGACGACGGTGTGTGCACTCGCACGCTGCCAGACCGGCGACATCGACAGTGCGGCGCGCGCACTCGAATCGGCCCAGCGCTCCCGCATCCACGTATTTCTTTCGACCAGCCCGCTGCATCGCGAGCACAAGCTCGGCATGAGCCGCGCGCAGGTCGTCGACGCAGCCGTGGCCGCGGTCGAGCGCGCACGTGGCCTCTGCGACGAAGTCGAATTCTCCGCCGAAGACGCACTGCGCAGTGAACCCGAGTTTCTCATCGAGGTGTTCAATGCGGTTGTCGCAGCCGGTGCAACCACGCTCAACGCGCCCGACACGGTCGGCTACACCACGCCGGCCGAGATGGCCGACCTGTTTGCCTACCTGCGCCGACATGTGCAAGGCGCCGAACGCGTGATCTTTTCTACGCACTGTCACGACGATCTCGGCATGGCGGTCGCCAACAGCCTGGCAGCGGTGAGCGCCGGTGCACGCCAGGTCGAGTGCACGATCAATGGCATCGGCGAGCGCGCCGGCAATGCGGCGCTGGAGGAAATCGTGATGGCCTTGCGCGTGCGCGCGCCCTTGTTCGGCGTCGACACGCGCATCGACAGCCGTCGCCTCTTTCCAACCTCGCGATTGCTAACCCAGCTGACAGGCCAGGCGGTTCCGCGCAACAAGGCGATCGTCGGCGACAACGCGTTCGCACACGAATCGGGCATCCATCAGCACGGCATGCTCAAGCACCGCGGCACTTACGAAATCATGCATCCGCAGGATGTCGGCATTGCCGAGACGAGACTGGTGCTGGGCAAGCATTCCGGTCGACATGCGTTGCGCCAAAGGTTGCAGACGCTCGGGCACGACGTCGATGAAGCGCTGATGGACGGCGTGTTCGCGCGCTTCAAGGCGCTCGCCGACAAGAAGCGCGAGATCCATGACGAAGACCTGGAAGCGATCGCGCTCGGTCTCGACCCGGATGCGACCGGCCCGTGGCGGATCGTGCAGCTCAACACGAACTCGCACCTGGGCGGCAGCGCATCCGCCTCGGTGAAGTTGAGCCACGACGACGGTCGCGAAGTCGGCGAAGCCGCGATCGGCGACGGTCCGGTCGATGCCGTCCTGCGCGCGATCGAACGCGCTACCGGCGCCACGCTCGAACTCACCCAATTCCAGGTGCGCGCCGTCAGTGAAGGCGGCGACGCGCAAGGCCAGGCACAGCTGACCGCGCGTCACGCGGAACGCGACTGGCATGGCAACGGCGTCAGCACCGACATCATCGAAGCGACTGCGATGGCGGCGCTCGCGATCGTCAACCGCATCGAACGCCAGCTGCCCTCGCCCGCGGCTGCTAGCCATTCCAATCTGAGTACCGAAGGAGCCGCGGCATGAACACCCCATTTCTCTGGCACAACGGTCAGATCAAACCCTGGGCCGATGCAACCGTCCACGTGAGTGCGCACGCGCTGCACTACGCCTCTTCGGTGTTCGAAGGCGAACGGGTCTACGCAACGCCGCGGGGGCCCGCCTATTTCCGCCTCGCCGATCACACGCATCGTTTGTTCGAGTCGGCGCGCATCTACGAAATCGACATTGGCTACAGCGAAGATGAAATCAACGCAGCCTGCCTCGAATTGATCCGCGCGAACCGCATGCCATCGGCGTACGTGAGGCCGATCGTGTTTCGTGGCGCTGGCGGATTGAGCGTGTTGCCATCGGAAGGTGCGCCTGTCGACGTCGCGATCATGGCGCTGAACTGGGGTGCGTATCTGGGCGACGCCATCGAACACGGAGCCGATGTTGGCGTGTCGTCCTGGAATCGTCCGGCGCCGAACACGATTCCGGGCTGGGCCAAGGCCGGCGGCAACTATCTCAGCAGTCAGTTGATCGGCTTCGAAGCGCGGCGCGCGGGTTACGCGGAAGGCATCGCGCTCGGATACAACGGGCTGCTCAGCGAAGGCGCCGGCGAAAACCTGTTCCTGGTCAAGCGCGGCAAGTTGCTCACGCCACCGACCAGCGCCGGCATCCTCGCCGGAATCACGCGCGACAGCGTGATCACGCTCGCTGCCGATCTTGGCATCGCGGTCGAGGAACGCGACCTGCCGCGCGAAGCCCTGTACACAGCCGATGAAATCTTCATGACCGGCACTGCCGCCGAGATCACGCCGGTGCGTTCGGTCGATCGCAAGGAAGTCGGCAACGGCAAACCCGGGCCGATCACGAAACAACTGCAGCAGGCGTTCTTCGGCTTGTTCGATGGTCGGACCGCGGACCGTTGGGGCTGGCTGACGCATGTGGGTGTATCCGCCACAGCGGGCGAAGTGCCCGACAACGCGCTGCTCGCCTCTCGCGATCTGGAACGCACGGCCGAGGAGATCGCGGCATGAGCGCAAAGACGCTGTTCGAAAAAATCTGGGAAGCGCACATCGTCGCGCCCGAGTCCGACGCTACCCCGGCGATCCTCTACGTCGACCTGCATCTCGTGCATGAGGTCACATCACCGCAGGCATTCACCGAATTGCGCGAACGCGGTCTATCGCTGCGCCGGCCTGATCGCATGCTCGCCACGCTCGATCACTCGACGCCGACATTGCCTGTTGCAGCGAATGGCGAGCGCGTCTACACGAACGCGGAAGCGAAGGCTCAGGTGACGCAACTCGAAGCGAACTGTCGCGAATTCGGCGTCGCCCTGTACGGATGGGACAGCGCCGATCGCGGCATCGTGCACGTGATCGGGCCCGAGCTCGGCGCGACGCAACCGGGCATGACCATCGTCTGCGGCGACAGCCACACCTCCACGCATGGTGCATTCGGCGCCCTCGCATTTGGCATCGGCACCACCGAAGTCGGCCACGTGATGGCGACGCAATGCCTGCTGCAACGCAAGCCGAAGACAGTGGCGATTCACGTCGACGGCGAGTTGCCTGCGGGCGTCGGCGCCAAGGACCTGATCCTGCACATCATCGGCAGCATCGGTGTCGACGGCGGCACCGGTCATGTCATCGAGTATCGCGGTTCGACCATCGAGCGCTTGTCGATGGAAGAGCGCATGACGGTGTGCAACATGTCGATCGAGGCTGGTGCGCGGGCGGGTTTGATTGCGCCGGACGACGTCACGTTCGCGTGGCTGAAGGGTCGTCCGCATGCACCGCAAGGCGCAGCTTGGGACGCAAGCGTGCGGCATTGGCGTTCGCTGCGCAGTGATGACGGCGCCCGTTACGACCGCGAACTGCATTTTGATGCGAGCCAGGTTCGCCCGACCGTCACCTACGGCACCCATCCGGGCATGGCCCTGGCGCTGGATGCACCGCTGCCCGTACCCACCAACGCGCAGGAGCGCCGCGCGCGCGACTACATGCGCTACGAGCCCGGTCGCGCGATGCAGGGCATGGCGGTCGACGTCGTGTTCGTCGGCAGCTGCACCAATTCGCGCTTGCCCGATCTGCGCGAAGCCGCGCACGTGCTGCGCGGCCGACGTATCGCCAACGGCGTGCGCATGCTGGTCGTGCCGGGCTCCGAAACCGTGCGTCGCGATGCCGAGCGCGAAGGCTTGCATCAGGTGTTTCTCGATGCCGGTGCCGAATGGCGCGAGTCGGGTTGTTCCATGTGCATCGCGATGAACGGCGATCTCGCGCAGCCAGGCCAGCTCGTGGTGAGCACATCGAATCGCAACTTCGAAGGCCGCCAGGGCAAGGGCGCACGCACGGTGCTCGCGAGCCCCGCGACGGCTGCCGCATCGGCAATCGCCGGCGTCATCGCCGATCCGCGCAACTACCTTGCCACACCCACACAGGAGCAAGCCGCGTGAAATCCGTCACCCGCATCCATTCGCGCAGCGCTGTGCTCGCCGACGAAAACATCGACACCGACCGCATCATCCCGGCGCGATTCCTCACCACGACCGAACGCAACGGCCTCGGCAAGCTGTGCTTCCACGACTGGCGCTACCAGGCTGACGGCAGCGACAACCCCGCATTTCCGTTGAATGAGCCGCAAGCACAGCAGTGCTCGATCCTCGTCGCCGGGCGCAACTTCGGTTGCGGCTCCTCGCGCGAGCATGCGCCATGGGCCTTGCTCGACTACGGCATCGAAGCCGTGCTGTGCAGCGAGATCGCCGACATCTTCCGCAACAACGCGCTGAAGAACGGCCTGCTCGCGATCCTCATCGACGAAGCCGAGCACCGCTGGCTGCTCGCGCATCCGGGCATCGAGCTTGCGATCGACGTGCGCGAGCAGACGATCGAACTGCCCGACGGCGGTCGCATCCGTTTCGAGCTCGAAGCGTTCGCGCGCCATTGCCTGCTAAACGGCGTCGACCAGCTGGGATTCCTTTTGCAGCACGCAGACGCGATCGAGCGCTACGAACATCAACGACAGGAGCAAGCCGCATGAAGGCGCGCATCACCACCCTGCCCGGCGACGGCGTAGGCCCTGAAGTCACCGCCGCCGCAGTCGCCGTGCTGCAGGTGATTGCCGATCAATACGGTCACACGTTCGAATTCGACGAACACCTGATCGGCGGTTGTGCGATCGACGCCTGCGGCGAACCCTTGCCCGCGGCGACACTCGCCGCATGCCAGCACGCCGACGCCGTCTTGCTCGGCGCCGTGGGTGGACCGAAATGGTCCGATCCCAATGCTGCCGTTCGGCCTGAACAAGGTCTGCTCGCCCTGCGCGCCGCACTCGGTGTGTACGCGAACCTGCGTCCGCTGCAAGTGCATTCCGCGCTGGCGAAGCTGTCGCCGCTGAAGAACGAAAGGCTCAAGGGCGTCGACGTGATGTTCGTGCGCGAACTCACGGGCGGCGCCTACTTTGGCGCGAAGACGCGCACCGACGACGTCGCCACCGACGAATGCAAATACAGCGTCGCCGAAATCGAGCGCGTGGTGCGGCGCGCGTTCGTGCTGGCACGTGGTCGCCGCAAGCAGCTGACTTCGGTCGACAAGGCGAACGTGCTGGAGACGTCACGCCTGTGGCGCAGCACGGTGCAGCGCATTGCCGCCGATTATCCCGACGTAAAAATCGAACACCAGCTGGTCGACTCGATGGCGATGCTGATGCTGACGCAGCCATCGCGTTACGACGTCGTCGTCACCGAGAACCTGTTCGGCGACATCCTCACCGACGAAGCCGCCGCGCTCGCGGGTTCGCTCGGCCTGCTGCCGTCAGCGTCGCTCGGCGACAGCCGCGCTGGACTGTACGAGCCGATCCACGGTTCGGCGCCGGATATCGCGGGCCAGGGCGTCGCCAACCCGGTCGGCGCAATTCTTTCTGCAGCACTCCTGCTGCGCCATTCACTGGATCTGGAAGCGGAAGCCGTCGCGATCGAATCAGCGATCGACCACGTGCTCAAGCATGGTCCACACAGCCGCGACCTTGGCGGCACCGCCGACACACAAGCCGTGCTCGATGCCGTGCTCGCCGCGATCGACGACCAGGCATATGCCACGGCGGCCTTCCTGCGTTGGGGACGGGCCAGCGGATGAGCACGCACCTCGATGCAATCCATTCCAACACGTCCACCACCTCGGAATCCCATGCGCAGTGACCTGATCAAGACCGGCCCCGACCGTGCTCCCGCGCGCGCGATGTTGCGCGCAACCGGGCTCGATGACGCCGATATCGCCAAGCCCCTCATTGCGGTCGTTCACACCTGGTCCAACGTCAGTCCGTGCAATCTCAATCTGCGCGATCTCGCTAACGCGACCGCCGAAGGCATTCGCGCTGCGGGAGGCACGCCGATCGAGTTCAACACGATCGCCGTTACCGACGGCATCGCGATGGGTACGCCCGGCATGCGTTCTTCATTGATCAGCCGCGAAGTCATCACCGATTCGATCGAGCTCGCAGTCGATGGTCACTGCCTCGATGCAATGGTCGTGCTGTGTGGTTGCGACAAGACGATCCCTGCCGCAGCCATGGCGCTGGCGCGACTCAATATCCCCGGCGTCGCGCTCTACGGCGGCACCATTGCGCATGGTACGCACGACGATCATCCGATCACGATCCAGCAGGTGTTCGAGGCGGTTGGCGCGCATGGCGCCGGCAAGATCAGCGACGCCGAGCTGACGTCGGTCGAGCGCGCCGCGTGCCCGGGTGCCGGTGCCTGCGGCGGCCAGTTCACTGCAAATACGATGGCGATGGTACTGACGACACTCGGCTTGTCGCCGCTCGGCTTCAACGATATCCCGGCGACACACCCGGCCAAGCTCGCGGCCGCACGTCGCTGCGGCGAACTCGTGATGGAATGCCTGCGCGAGGAGCGCACACCACGCGAAATGCTCACGCGAACCTCGTTCCGCAACGCGGCGCGCATGGTTGCAGCGACCGCCGGGTCGACCAATGCGGTGCTGCATTTGCTCGCGATCGCGCGCGAAGCCGGCGTCGAGTGGATGCTGGAGGATTTCGAGCCTGCCTCGAAACACACGCCGGTGATCGCCGATTTGCTGCCCGGCGGTCGCTACACCGCGGTCGAACTTTTCGGCGCCGGCGGTTGCGCGCGCGTGGCGCAGGAATTGATCGCAGCCGGCATGCTCGATGACGCACCCACGGTTACTGGCCGCAGCCTGTTCGAAGAAGCGGCTGCCGCACCTCGCGCGGACGCGCAGGATGTCGTGCATCCGGTCAATACGCCGCTGAAGCCGCGTGGCGGCTATTCGATCCTCTACGGCAATCTCGCGCCGGAAGGATGCATCCTCAAACTCGCCGGCAAGGAGGGCGGTCAATTCGACGGCCACGCTCGCGTGTTCGAGAGCGAAGAAGAAGCCTTTGCAGCCGTGCAGGGCGACCGCATCCACGCCGGCGACGTGATCGTGATCCGCAACGAAGGTCCGGCCGGCGGCCCCGGCATGCGCGAAATGCTCGGTGTCACCGCCGCGCTGATCGGGCGCGGACTCGGCGGCGATGTCGCCTTGATCACGGACGGCCGCTTCTCCGGCGCAACGCACGGTTTCATGGTCGGTCATATCTCGCCTGAAGCTGCGCGCGGTGGACCCATCGCATTGCTGCGCGAAGGGGACCGCATCGTCATCGATGGCGGGCAGCGCGAGTTGCGCACGACGGCCGACCTCGCCGCTCGCCGCGCGAGCTGGCATCCGTCGCCACCCAAGGTCACGCATGGCGCACTTGCCAAGTACGCCTGTCTCGTCAGCTCAGCATCCGACGGCGCGATCACGCAACCGAAAACAGCCGTCCAGCCGTCCCCACGCATTCACGCAGAAACCAACGAAGGAGTTACCGCATGAGCCAGCCAGCAACGAACACCACCCTGAGTCAGGCACGCATCGCCGTTCTTGGCTATGGCAGCCAGGGTCGCGCACACGCACTCAATCTCAAGGACTCCGGCCTCGATGTCGTGGTCGGTCTGCGCAAAGGCGGACCAACGTCCGTGCGCGCCGCCGCTGACGGCTTCACGGTCGTCGAACCCGCCGACGCCGTGCGCGGCGCGGACCTCGTCGCCGTGCTCACGCCGGACATGGTGCAGCCCGCTCTCTATCGCGATTCGATTGAACCGAATATCAAACCCGGCGCCGCGTTGCTGTTCGCGCACGGGTTCAACGTGCACTTCGGCCAGATCAAGCCACGCGCGGACATCGATGTCGTGCTCGTCGCACCGAAAGGTCCGGGCGCACTTGTGCGCAGCGAATACGAGCGCGGTCGCGGCGTGCCCTGCCTGTACGCAGTGCATCAGGACGCCAGCGGCAGCGGCGAAGCCAAGGCGAAGGCGTACGCCGACGGCATTGGCGGCGGACGCGCGTTGCTGATCGAGACAGACTTCAAGGAAGAAACCGAGACGGATCTGTTCGGCGAGCAGGCCGTGCTCTGTGGCGGCGCCAGCGAACTCGTGCTCAAGGGTTTCGAGACCCTGGTCGAAGCCGGCTACAAACCGGAGATCGCGTACTACGAGGTCATGCACGAGCTCAAGCTCATCGTGGATCTGTTCTACGAGGGCGGCCTCAAGCGCATGCTCGAATTCGTCTCCGAGACCGCGCAGTACGGCGACTACGTGAGCGGTCCGCGCATCGTCGACGAAGGCACCAAGCAGCGCATGAAGGCGGTGCTCACCGATATCCAGGACGGCACCTTCGCACGCAACTGGACGGCCGAATACGCAGCCGGCCTGCCCAACTACAAGCGCCTCAAGCAGGCTGATCTCGATCATCCGATCGAGAAAGTCGGCGCGGCGTTGCGCGCGCGCATGCCGTGGCTCAACTCGAACGCGGCGGCCAAGCCTGAACTGGTTCCGTTGAAAAAAGTGGGCTGATGAAAAGCCCTCTCTCCGCCAAACAAAAGCCCTCTGCCCGCGACAGCGGGGAGAGGGTTGGGTTAGGGGGCTTTTGATCCTGCTTGGCGAATAGCAAGGAGCAAAGAGCAAGGAGCCCCCTCACCCCAACCCTCTCCCCAACGGTGAAGCCGTTGGGGAGAGGGAGACAAGCGAAAGCCCTCTACCCGCGACAGCGGGAAGAGGGAGTCAAACAAACAAACTTTTGGGAAATTCATGAGCGCACCACGGATGCAAGCCATCGCTGACAGCACTGCATCACATCCACATTCCGGCAACGCGATGAGTGGCGCCGAGGCTATCGTGCAGGTACTTGTCGATGAAGGCGTCGATGTGCTCTTCGGCTATTCGGGCGGCGCGATCCTGCCGCTGTACGACGCGGTGTTCCGCCACAACGCAGCGCATCTCAAGACCGATGGCTGCGAACCGATGCCCTTGATCGTTCCTGCGAACGAACAGGGCGCAGGCTTCATGGCCGCGGGCTACGCTCGCACCTCGGGCAAGGTCGGCGTCGCCATCGTGACCTCCGGACCAGGCGCGACCAACATGGTCACACCGGTGCGCGATTCGATGGCCGACTCCATTCCACTGGTGGTGATCTGCGGACAGGTGCCGACGGCGGCGATCGGCAGCGACGCATTCCAGGAAGCGCCGGTGAGCAACATCATGGGCGCGTGCGCGAAGCACGTATTCCTCGTCACCGATGTCGACCTGCTCGAAGCCACGTTGCGCACGGCCTTTGAAATCGCGCGCACGGGTCGACCTGGTCCGGTCGTGGTTGATGTGCCAAAGGATGTGCAAAACGCAGCGCTCGTCTTCGAAGGCGAGGGATGCCTGGCGATTCCAGGCTATCGCCGCCGACTGCAAGCGACCGACCGCGCATTGCCCAGCGATGCCGAGTGTGCTGCGTTTTTCGATGCACTCGAACACGCGCGCCGTCCCTTGATCTACGCCGGCGGCGGCATCATCGCGGCCGGCGCGGCGACGGCGTTGCGCGCCTTCGTCGATGACTTCGGCTTCGCGGTGACGACAACGCTGATGGGCCTTGGCGCTTTCGACACTACCGATCCGCTCGCGCTGCACATGCTCGGCATGCACGGCACTGCGTACGCAAACTACGCGGTCGAGGATTGCGACTTCCTGCTCGCACTCGGCGCACGCTTCGACGACCGCGTCGCTGCGGTACCGGCAAAGTTCGCGCCGAATGCGCGTTTCCTTGCGCACATCGACATCGATCCGGCCGAGCTCGGCAAGGTCAAGGCCGTGCACTGGCAACACGGTGGTCACCTCGTGCGCGCACTGGAGCGGCTGCGCCAGTACGGCGCACTGCACGGCTTCCGCCCGCGTGCGGACAAACGCTACGACGCCTGGCACGCGCACATCGCGCAGCTCAAGCAGACACACGCCTTGAACTATGACCGCGACAGCGAACTGATCCAGCCACATGCGGTGATCGAAGAGATCAACCGGCACACGCAAGGGCGCGCCATCATCAGCACCGGCGTCGGCCAGCATCAGATGTGGGCTGCGCAGTATTTCGATTTCCGCGCGCCGCGCCATTGGCTCACGTCGGGTTCGATGGGCACGATGGGTTTTGGCCTGCCGGCCGCGATCGGTGCGCAGTTCGCGCGTCCCGATGCGCTCGTCATCGACATCGATGGCGACGCGAGCATCCGCATGAATCTCGGCGAGATGGAAACCGTGACGACCTACAACCTGCCGGTCAAGGTCGTCGTACTCAACAACGTCGGCGACGGCATGGTGCGGCAGTGGCAGAAGCTCTACTTCGATGGGCGCTTCACCGCGTCCGACAAGAGTCTGCACCGCAAGGACTTCGTCAAGGCCGCCGAAGCCGACGGATTTTCGTGGGCGCGCCGACTCGAGCGCAAGGACGATCTCGCGAAGACCATTGCGGCCTTCCTCGCGCACGACGGTCCCGCTTTTCTCGAAGTGATGATCGATCCCGACGCCGGCGTGTATCCGATGATCGGTCCCGGTGCCACTTATGCCCAGATGATCACCGGCGATTTTATCGCCTCGCGTTGTGCCCCTGCCGCGGTAGCGGCGCCCTCCCCCGACATGTTCTGAGGTTCCCATGCGCCATACGCTCTCGATCCTTTTGCAGAACGAATCCGGCGCACTCGTGCGCGTCGCTGGCATGTTCGCGGCGCGCCATTGCAATATCGACTCGCTTACCGTCGCCACCACGCACGACCCGACCGTGTCGCAGCTCACGTTGGTCCTTCACGGCAGCGAGGCGATGCTGGAGCAGATCGTGCGCCAGACGCGCAAGCTCATCGATGTGCTCGACGTCAATGCGCTGTCCCTCGTCGGCGACCGTCAGGTCGGACGACTTGCCATTGCCGATGCCTGATGAAAACCGCAGCCTTCCATCGTGCGGCGCCGCCTATCGTCGCGGCGACCGCGCCGAAGTGCATCCCGCTCGCCGAAGCCACGCGCGTGTACGAGGTAGCACGCAGGACCGCGCTTGAACCCGCACCGCTGCTGTCCGCGCGAATCGATCGGCAGGTATGGCTCAAGCGTGAGGACCAGCAATCGGTGTTCTCATTCAAGCTGCGCGGCGCCTACAACAAGATGGCGAAGCTCGATGC
>JBDSXV010000023.1:0-29983 GCA_039926025.1 Dokdonella sp. | reverse complement strand
CAACGCGTTGAACTACGGCTACCTGCACATGACGACGACGGGTCCGCTCGGATTCCCGGCGCACGTACTCGAATGGGCCTACGACAAAACCGGAGCGGCGATCGCCATTCCGTAAGTCAAGAAAGCGGCGCCGATTGCCGACGGCAATCGGTGCGTGCGAGGCGGGGGAAACCCCGACTTTTTCTTGCGCGGTCGAATCCTCCGTCGGAATCGACCGCCGCAGGAGTGCGTGTCGCTCGTGCCGCGGTGTGCGCGTGAGACATCTTTCGGGTCATGCGCAGCCAGCCGGCTGAGGTCCGCGCGGACTACATGCAACCCGGCCTGGTCCCTATCGCACGAACACCTCGAAGCCGGACATGAAAATGTGGTCCGGCGCAATCACGAAGCCGTCTTGATCATGGTCGGCCATGTCGGTGGACGGGTTGCCGAGTGCGTCCTCGTCGGCAACGCCGTGGCAGTTGTCATCGACAAGGTTGCCGGCAATCTCGGCCATGCCAGGACGGACGGCAGGATTGTGGTCATTGCAGTCGCCCGATTCGAGGGTGACGCCGTCGCCATCGGCATCGGACGTGTCATTCGATGGCGTGTTGTTGGCGTCCTCGTCGGCGAGGCCGTCGCAGTCGTCGTCGACGCCGTTGCCGACGATTTCCGTCTGGCCGGGAAAGATGTTTGGATTGGTGTCGTCGCAGTCGCCGCTACCGAGCAGGACCGGGGGTGGGGCAATCTCGTGGATGCCGATGCCGCGAGCGTGGATTTCGCCGTCGAGGTCGCTTGCAATGCGGCGCATTTCGCCGTGCGCGAATGCGCTGGCAGCGAAGAGGAACGAACCCAGCAGCAATGGAAGACGGTGAAGGCGCATCGCGAATACCCTGATTTGCACACAGAACGATCAGCTTCGCATGATTCCCGCCTGGCGGTGTATCGATGGGGCCTTTCATATTTGCGACAGGGTCGGCATGCGGCGGGCGTCGCACTCCGTAGACTTCGGCCTGCTTCGCTGCGGTGGGGAATCGCAGTCGACCCGCACGATCATGGACGAAGCACCGCCGGTGGGCCCGGCACCGTGCAGTGCGTCCGGAAAATTTCTACAAAGGGATGTCAACATGGCTAGCCGTCGCGCGCGCATCGCTATTGCTGCAGGGGCCGCCATCGTGTCGCTGAGCGCCTATGGCACAGCAAAACTGGTTGGCATCATGGCGCCCGTGATCACGGTCACGGGGCCGCTGGCGAGTGCGCCATCACCCGCAGTCGCTGCGCCTTCCGATTGCAGTGTGGCCGGCGACCTGGCCTTTTGCGACGGTTTCGATCCGTTGCCCAGCGTGATGCCGGGCACCACGCCGGCAGAGCTGGGTGCTCCATCGACGGTGGCTTTCAACGGTCTGGGATTGATCGTCGATACGCTCAACCATGCGCCCAGGCATGCGGTGCCAACCCGCTGGGCTGCGCCGCCCGCGCCGCTGTCGAGCCCGACGATGCCGAGTATTCCATCGGTGACCGTGCTCAATCGCCGTGATGCCTTGATCGTCTACGTGCCGGCGGTTAAGGGGGCAGCCGACTATCGCGCCTATATCGTCGATTCCTCGGTGACCTTTGCTGGCACCCAGCCCCGCGGCGCGACCGTCGCCTGCGCGGGTTTCCGCCAGCGATACGGGCGCAATGTCGATGCCTTGTTGAGTGGCAGTCCCGTCGTCAGCGCCGTGCACCATCGCGAATTGTTGCAGGCAATCGAAGTACCGGGACTGGTGGCGAACGGTGACTACAAGGTTGTGGTCGAGGCGCTCGCATCGCCGTGCCCCTTCCCGGGGGTGATGGGGCATACGAATGCGACGATTCCGCTTTCCACCGTCAATGCGAGCAGCAGCGGTGGCGACCATTTCAACTTCCGCAGTTTTGCCGACATCAAGACGATGTATGGCAACGAAATCCTCAACGGCCAGGGCAGCACCCTGCTTGACTACAAGAACGTCAATGCCGCGCACGAGGCGCCCGTGGAACTCATCGGCCAGCCCGTTCCGCCGAACGATGCCGTCATGCCAGCGGATCCGCTCGTGCTTGCGCGCAGCACGCTCAAGGTATCGAGGCCTGCCGGCGACGAAGCGGTGAATGCGCCGATCTTCGACGTCGGGCCGAATGCCACGTTCGATGACTTCGCCAGCGATGCGGTGATGACCACATTGCATACGGAAACGCGCTCCGAAGGTGCCGGGCTGGTCAGCGGCGGACAATTCGGCGACTGGTATTTCTGGACGATAGCGGTGCAGCCAGCCTTGAACGCGCTGTCGCAATGGGAGGATGGCAACAATCCCAAGGGTGTGCAGGTGTGGCGTCGACATGGTCGGCTGTACGCGACCTTCGGCGATTGGGGCCAGGACGTCCTCGGCGCCATTTACTTCTCTTCGACAAAAACCCAGCCCCAGCAACTGGACACGACCAAGTACGTGCATTCGTTCTTCCGCGTCGATTCCGGTGCGACACCGCGTCGCTACTGGCACTGGATGATGTGCGGTGGCGCGACGCGCGAGGAACTCGCCGATCCGGTGACGCATATTCCGCGCGGACGTCCCGTGGCGCAGCCGTTTTTCTACCAGGCGCAGGGCAGGAATCCGAGCGCGCCGATGCTTGGTGAACCGAACAATGCCTATCACGACAAGGAGTGCCTCAACCTGGTCCAACTCGGCGGCTACTGGAACTGGGGGCCGCCGCCGAACGCAGGTGCGACCTGGTATGACGAACCGCATTCTCACCTGCAGGCATTCATCAGCCCGCAGGGTGTCGAGAACGGCATCATCAACCTCAAGCCAGCGGGGATCGACGACTACGACCCCGATGCGACCGGCGGCATGTTCTGGCGCCTCGACGCGAACCACCATCCGACCAGCCCGATGTTCGAGCCGTTTGACCAGCAAGCGCCGCTCACGCATTTCGACGTGTTCGCGCGGCATGACCGCGTGATCCTCTACATCAATGGCCGCCAGGCCTGGTGCGGGGATCTCAGCGAACGACCGCTCGCGATGAACTATGGCCTCATCACCTACGGCAACGTGCTCTACCACTCCAGCGCCGAAACCAGTGCCGCCTACACCGGTGTTGAGGGAGGCTACGAGGGCGCGGTAGGCGCGAGTTTTCACTATGTGATGAATACGCCTTGGGCGGATACACGCATCTGGGACGCGGTCGGGCACAGTGAGAAGATCGACATCCCGTCGCAGTTCACCTTCGATGCGGGCGCGTGCTTCAAGCCGAAGTCGACGGCGGTGCAGTAAGGCGTATGCACCGTCATGTGAAGGTGTACTCGGTGGCGCGCGCGCGATAGGCTGCACGTCGCGCCACTCCGAGACTGACCTTCTTTACATGCGAAACCCGTTGCAGGACCAATTGCTCAAGGCCGGCCTGGTCAAGAAGTCCAAGGTCGCGGAGATCGCGCGCGAGCAGACGAAGCAGCGCCACGGCAAGGCACCGCCGGCACCGAATGGCGAGCAGGTGAACGTCGCGCAACTTCAGGCCGAGCGCGCGGAGCGCGATCGCGCGCACGCGGCGGAGCGCAATGCGCAGGCGCGTACCAACGAGTTGCGGACGCAGGTTCGGCAGATCGTCGAGACGAACAGGATCAAGCGCGAAGGCGAGATTTCCTATCGCTTCACCGATGGCGGCAAGATCAGCAGCGTATTCGTGAACCAGGCGCTGCGCGCACAGCTTGCAAGCGGATTGCTGGTCATCGTGAGGCACGATCAGAGCTACGAACTGGTGCCGCGCTCGGCGGCGGAAAAAATTCATGCGCGCGATGCCACCGCGATCGTGCTCGATCACGGGCGCCGCGAGGCGGGTGATGCGCAGGCGAACGACGATGACGATCACTACAAGCAGTTCCAGGTGCCGGACGATCTGATCTGGTAGGGCCTGCGCAAGCCGCGTTGAACGCCAAGCGCGCGACTTGTTCTCATCGCGGATTTTCACGCGGCCGCGCAGATTGCACAGATCCGCATGCCGCTCGACCAAATGTTTTGGGCATCGCGTTTGGTCATCCTGTCGAATCGCTATAGCATCGATAGTTGATTGCTTGACGTCGCTGCCGGTCTGCGCCGCCGGGACGTTGGCGCAGTCTCGCAAAGGCGAACGTGTTCGCGTTGCATGAGGGTTGCTTGTCACGGTGACGTGGATGCCGGTGCCATACCTATGAGCCATCCTCTCGACAACCCTGTCTGGGCATCCCTGACCAGCAAGCACTCGTCTTTGGCGCGGAAGACCGCAAATGCGGCGCGCTATCCGGCAGACGTCGCGCCGTTCGTCGCGGTGGACGCGGCGGACGCGGGCGCTGCGGATCAGTTGTCCAGCCTGGTCGACCGAGGGGAGTCCGTCCTGTTTGTCGGGCTCGCGCCGCCATTGCCGTCAACATGGAGCGTCGAGCCGCTCGTTGCGATTGCGCAGATGACCTGTGACTCGCATCTGCTCGTCATCGATGGCCCACCGATCGCCGAAGTGTCGCGCGATCAGGTTGCCGACATGCTCGGCTTGACCGCGCTCGTGTATCCCCACTATTTCCGCGCGCGCACGATCGAGATGGGACGTTACTTCGGCATCTATGTTGACGGGGCGCTGGTGGCGATGGCGGGTGAGCGCATGGGCTTCGAAGGTCATCAGGAAATCAGCGCGATCTGCACGCATCCAGAGCATACCGGCCGTGGTTACGCGCAGCGGCTGACGGCGATACTGAGCAACGACATCCTCGACAGCGGACGTGTTCCGTTTTTGCATGTGAGTCATCAGAACGGTCGCGCGAAAGCGCTGTACGAAAGGATCGGTTACCGGATCCGCGCCGACATCGTCTTGCTGGCGGCGCGACGATAGGAGGACGTCGCGAGTCGGTCGGTCATGACCATCGGCGTCAGATCCATCGCACGGCACCGTTTCCTGCAAGCATCAGGCTGCGCTGCGCCTCATATCGACCGGTTGCAAAGGCATCCCCTTACCAACGTGCATGTATTTTTGGACTTGATGCCGGTGTTTGACCCGCCACATGCTTGTCCGTACAAAGGCCAACCAACGAGTGGAGCAGATCTGTGGCGATTTCAGGTGCTGGCGGTACGCCGGGTGGTATTGGTCAATTCTTTCTCGGATTCGCGCTGGCCGTGGTCGGCGGCTGGTTGCTGATGAATCAGGTCATTGTGACCGGGAGCGCGTGGTCGCTTTGGGGGCACGACACGTTCGGCGTGTCCCTGATTCCGTTCATCGTCGGCGTCGGCCTGTTGTTTTTCAACGGTCGATCAGTCGTTGGCTGGTTGCTGCTAATCGCCGGATTGCTGATCGTCGTTGCCGGGGTCGTGGTCAATTTGCGCATTTATTTTCAACCGACCAGCCTCTTCAACACGCTCGTGATGCTGGTGTTGTTGTTCGGCGGCATTGGCTTGATCGCGCGCGCGCTGAAATCGCAGGAAGCAAAGGATTGACGCAGACGGCGAGCGTTCGCTTGACCGCGTTGGCACCTGAAAAGTCGAGCAGCTGAACGTCGCTGTTGCGGCGCATCGCTTGCCTGTCATGGCTCGAAGGAATTGCGGAAGATGCCATCGGATGAATCATAGACGCGCAGATTCAGTATGCCGTTGCTGATATTCAGGCCCTGCGGCGCCACGCACAACTGCAAGACCTGCTCGCCGTCATAGTCCTGGATTTCGATATTCGCAACCAGTCCCGGGCATCCTGTGGCGGCGCTCACGCTTTCCGGTTGTGCAGCATTCGATGCGAACACCATCGCCAATGCGGAACTTGAAACTGCAAGAACCAGACGAATCGTCATGCCTGTGGTGGCCCCACGGTCGGGTCTGATCCTTCAGACGTCACCACGCGAGGAAAATCCCGCGAGCGCCAAGTGACCTTACGCAGCCGCGCAGCAGAAAAAAGTAAAAGGAAGCGAAAGAATTCCGAAGCTGGCAACAGCGGCTCTGCGCGCGAAAGACGCAGATTCCATTGCACGTGCCTCGAAACAACAGGGTCATTTCCTCGGCTGGCGTGGACGCCATGTCCTGAATCGAGGCTGCTGCGAGCGTTGCCGGGCAGGGTTGAAAACGAGTGTGGCGCGGTCTGCAGCCTTGGCCCTGAGTATGTGCGACGAGCGCGCTAGGAGCTCCGATGCTCTCGCACCATCGCCACCAGATCCGTCACTCCGACGTCGATGCCGGTTTGGCTGAGCAAGGTAGTTATCTGTCCGCGATGGTGGGTCTGGTGGTTGACCACATGCTGCATGAGCTCGCCGTACGAGTTGGTGAACACCTCGCCGGCCCGATTTGCATAGGTGAGCGTCTGTGCATACGCATCGTCCGTGGCTTCCGTTGCGAGTGCGATGATGATGTCGTCCATCGCGAATCGCGCCTTCTGCAAGTCGTCGAAGCGGGTATGCATGGGCACGGTCAGCGAGTAGGGATGAGGTAGCGGGCGCATCGCATCGAGCGCGCGGAAGCTGGCCGGGTGATCAGCGAATCGCTTGAGCCAGATCGTGTCGGCGACCAGCAGGTGATCGAGCGTGCCGAAAACCGAGCCGAAGAATGCCCCCTTGTCCGCGTGCAAATCCTTCTCTTCAAGACGCGCCGAGGCGGCGTAGACCCTGGTGTTCATCCATTGGTTGTAGGCGGCCATCATTTCGAAATGGTGCTTGAGAGTCATGGTTTTCCGGCGCGATTGGGTAAATGACGGGTGCTATGGCGGCAAAAGGAATGTTCCCGGGCGGTCGGAACCGCTAAAATTGCCGGTTTCCAGCCGCGAAAGTGTCGCATGCCGGGCGCGCGATTCGGTTTTTTTTCCGGGGTGATGGGAACGCCATCCTCTGTTGCGCGCTACGCCAGGTTGACTGCTGCCACGAATACAAGGACTGCAATGCCCTCACCGCCGCCTGTTGCGGAATCTTCCCTCGCCGACGACGTGCGCGCGAGTATCCAACTGCTCGAAGCGGTCGCCGCCGACCGGACTGTGCTTGATCGGTTGCCGGCCGAAGATCGCGAGCGCCTGCATCAGGCGGTGGCCCGGGTCTATCACCCCGACCCCGTGCTGCGACGTCAGAAGCTCAAGGCAGCCGAACGCGAACGCAACGCGGCACAGATCGAGCGCGAGGAAGCGCTGCTGCACGCGACCGGCATCCGAGAATTGCGGCGGCGTCCCGTGTTCACGACGCCGAATGTCTTTCCGCCCGAAGGTTTCGTTTCAAACGATAGCGAAGACAATCAGCCGGAACGGCGCGAGTCGGTCGAGCTGCAGCACTGCTATGTCTGCAAGCAGAAATATTCGCTGATCCATCATTTCTACGATCAGCTTTGCCCGTCCTGCGCCGAATTCAATTTCGCCAAGCGCACCGAGACCACCGACTTGCGCGGACGCGTCGCCTTGCTGACCGGAGGGCGCGTCAAGATCGGGTATCAGGCCGGCCTCAAGTTGTTGCGTGCAGGCGCGAGCCTGATCGTGACGACACGCTTTCCGCGCGACTCGGCTGCCCGTTACGCGGAAGAACCCGACTTTGCAGAGTGGGCCGATCGCCTCGAAATTTTCGGGCTGGACCTGCGCCATACGCCGAGCGTGGAAGCGTTCTGCCATGAACTCGTTGCGACGCGCAGCCGTCTCGATTTCATCATCAACAATGCGTGCCAGACCGTGCGCCGTCCGCCCGAGTTCTACGCGCACATGATGGAAGGCGAGACGGCCGCAGCGCATGACGTGCCGCAGCATCTGCGCAAGCTGCTGGGGCGTTACGAGGGTCTGCGTCGGTACGACATGCTGCCGGAAGCCGGCGCTATGTCATCGCTGGAGAAAACACGCCCGCTCGACGACGTGCCCGGCATCACGCGTGCCGCCGAACTATCACAGGTGCCGCTACTCGCCGAAGAATTTTCCGGTCGGCAACATCTGTTTCCTCAAGGCAAGCTCGATCAGGACCTGCAGCAGGTAGACCTGCGCGAGCGCAATTCGTGGCGCCTGCTGATGGCCGAAGTGCCGTCAGTCGAATTGCTCGAGGTGCAGCTGGTCAATGCGATCGCGCCATTCATCATCAATGCTCGGCTGAAACCCCTGATGCTGCGCACGCCGGAACGCGACAAGCACATCGTCAACGTGTCCGCCGTCGAAGGGCAGTTCTATCGAAATTTCAAGACCACGCGGCATCCGCACACGAACATGGCGAAGGCGGCGCTCAACATGATGACGCGCACGGCAGCAACCGACTACCAGAACGACGGCATCCACATGAATGCGGTCGACACCGGCTGGGTCACCGACGAGGATCCAGCCGAACACGCGGCGCGCAAGATCATCGAGGAGCGTTTCCATCCACCACTTGACATCGTGGACGGTGCGGCGCGCATCGTCGATCCGATCATCAGCGGCCGCAACTCGGGCGAGCATGTCTGGGGCAAATTCCTCAAGGATTATCGTCCGACAGATTGGTGATGCGCTCCGGGCTGATGTGCCTGTCCGATTCTGGCGCATAGCGCGGCGGCCGCGGGCGACGATCTCGCAGCAACGCACCCATGCGGTCGGCGCCAATGGATCGATGACATGACCGCCATCGACATGTTTCTGGCGGTTGTACTCGTCGACCCGTACATGAGTTGCATGCTCGGCCTCCTGGTTGCGTTCGCACTCGACTGACCGCGCCTGCGCGCACCCCGTATGCGGCGGTTCGGCCACGTTCAGTTCCAAAAGTGGATGTTGGAGGCTCATTCGTCCTGACAGGAGAGCGCCATGTCCATGGAAAACACCAAGTCCGTCGCAGATCATCTCGCCGATTCGCTGAGCCAGTTGAAAGAAATGCGCCACTACTCCAAGACCAACGTTGAGCACCTGACGTCGATGTGGATGTTGTTCGACGGCGATTTGTCGGGGTTGAAGAAGATCGACAAGATCGATGACCTCATGAGCCGCCAGGGCCAGTTGCACGATGCGCTGGAAGTGGTTGTCGCCGAACTCGAAGAGGTCCTTCAGGGAATGAAGGAAGCTGCAGCCCAGCAGGAGGCGTGAGGTAACGCCGCTGCAGCGCCCATCAGATCAGGCAGTTCGTCGCGTCAGGCAGTTCGTCGCGGCTGAGGTGGCGGTTGCGACGCCGACCGGAATCAGCGATCGCGTCGAGGCGGTCGTCGATTCCAATGATACGGACATATCGATCGATGGATCTGTCCGCATGGCCATGCGACCAATCCAGATGATCTCATCGGCCGCAGCGACGATTTTGCAGGCCAGCTCGTCCTTACAGGGGACATCTGCAACGCAGGTGCCAGCGGTGCCCAGGCGGCAATCAATTCGCAATTGTTGCAACACCAAAGTACCACAGGTATACGAAAGACGTCGTAATATGCAAGTTGCACGATACGCCTCGTATATTCGCCAGGGCATGCGGGGATTCCGCCTTGTCGTGCGATTCAAGCCGGGCGATCACACGCGCCATCCAGACCACGGAGATCGACATGAACAACGAGCACCCGATAGAAGGCCAAGTCGTGGAAGTGAAGATTGGCGGTGGGGCCTGGCAGTCGGCGACGTATCGACGTGGCCAGTTCGTGGACTTGTATGGCCTGACGCTCGATCAGCAGAAGATCTCCGAATGGCAGCCCGTGGCTCTGCAGGCGAGCGCGATCGGCGATGGGGCCGTGACAGCGCAAGAGTCATCGCTTCTGCACTAGCTGCGGCGGGCGTCACGTGATTGCAGGGTGGGAGGCCAAGCGGCTTGCAATCGATCGCGCCCAGGGGCGAGGTGGCATGAGCGGAAGTTGTCGACGGCATCACGCTGTCGAGGCAAGTGCGGCCGTACGATTCACGGGGCTGTGAGACACGACGACAACGCGAATATCTTCACGCATCAGACTCCGACGTGGAACAGGTTGTCGTCGTTTGCGCCTTGCATAACCGCATGCCCCGACACGCCATGGTCACGTTCGATGCGAAGCGACATGCGGTCGCTGTCTTCTCCTGCTTTGCGCTCCTGCTGCTGGGCGTGTGCGCAGCGCAGTCGCAATTTGATTGCTCGGCGCCGTCGGTTCCTGCGTTGGTGCAACCGGTTGTCCGGGGCAACGGTAGCGCAGGCAGTGTGACGACCGCGCAGTTGCAGCAGGCGCTTGGCAGCGGTGGCGCGATCCAGCTCAACATCGGCACATCGACCTCAACATCGGCACATCGACGCTTGCGCTCAAGGCGACGCTGAGCGTGACTCGCGCTGCCGTGCTCGATCTTGGCGACGCTACTCTGTCGGCCGGCAACGCCCATCGTGTGATCGAAGTGCAGAAACCTTCGAACCTTACGTACACGTTCTCGTTGCAAAACGGTGCGGTCGTCAATGGCAGCACGCCAGGCGCCAGCGGTGCAGGCTTGTTCAAGGCGACCGGCGGCCCGTGGCAGGCCGTGACCATTCAAGTCTTCAATGTGCACTTTGCAGACAACCATGCGATCGCGGCCGCACACGACGACGGCGGCGGTGCGATCCATGTCGTTGGAGCACGGCCAATCTGCAATGGCCACAGACACGTCCCGTCTCGGGCCAGCAGGAAATCGCGGTTGCGCCGGGAACGCAATTTGCCAGCGCCGGTCTCGCCGATCCAGCAGCAAACGGTGGCGCAACCCTGACAATGGCCATCGCGATGGGCAGCCCTGCGGTCAATGCAGGTAGCAGCGACGGTGCATCTGCGACGGATCAACGCGGCTATCCGCGCAGTGGGCCGGTCGATATTGGCGCCTACGAGTTGCAGCCCGATTTGATCTTCGTGGATGGTTTCGAAGCCCATTGAATTGCACTCAAAAGAATAATGCGCGAAGCACACGCATGGGTCTCCTGCGCGCGATACCACCCTAGTACTTTTGTACAAGTTCACCGGGCGCCTGCGAGCGCTAGCCTCGCATGCTTCGTGGCTGGCATGCACGCCGTTGTTGCGGCGGGCCGGGAGGAATGATGTATACCCATTGTCAAAACATCCGTTGGATCGTGCTGCTTGGAGTGTTGCTGGCCGGGCGCGTGCATGCGGTGTGCGTCGACAACGTCGTGCTGGTGCATGGCAATGCCGGCACACCGTCGGATTTCGACAATACCTACGTCGAGCTCAGGGCGCGTGGTTATGACGACGCACAGATATTCCGCCCGAGCTGGGGCAGCAAGATCTGTCCCGCCTGCAACGACCACAACGGCAGCGAGGAGGGGCCGGTCGAGGACGCGCTGATCGATGCGGTCGCTTCTTCATGCACCGGCAAGATCGATGTGATCGGACATTCGATGGGTGTCACCTTGCTGGCACGCGAAATCACCCGACTGGGTCTTGCCGCCCATGTCGACAGTTTCGTCGGCATCGCTGGCGCCTATCGCGGTCTGTGGAGTTGCGGCGCCTATCCGTTCAATGTTGCCACGACGACATGCGCATACTGGGGACTATCGGTCGGCAGTCCATTCCTGTCAGGCATCCATGGCAAGCGCCTCGGCGCGCGCGCGTATTCGATCAAGTCGTGGAGCGACGAAATCGTCTGCTCAACCGGCGTATGCGTGGTCGGCGGTGTGCACAGTTCCTCGATCGCCGGCGAGACCGCAAGCTACACCTACACCTACGGCCACTTCGGCTTGCTCTGGTACACGGCCGCGAAGCAGGTCGACTTGATCCAGTGATCGACAGTCCGTTGCAGGCGCTTGTTCCTATTTCGGAATCAGTGCTTTCCGGTATTTGCTGGCGAGACCATCGAGCAACGCCTGCAGGTCGGATTGCGCGTACCACTTTCCGTTGGCCATGACGCCGAGTGGTTTGCGCAGGGTCGACAGATCATCGAGCGGATTTCGATCGGTCAGCAGCAGGTCGGCACGACTCCCGCTGGCAATTGTGCCGAACGCATCGGCGCCCGGTACGCCACGATGGATCATCTCACCCGGCGTGCGCGTCGCAGCCGCGAGCACCTGATAGCGCGAGAGGCCTGCGTCTTCCAGTGCGCGCAGGTCGTCATGCAAAGAAGTACCGGGCGCGAGGCCGGGGATCGTCGGCGCATCCGTGCCGGTAATCAGCGGCACGCCAGCATCGCTCATTGCTTTTGTGAAACGCTTGAGGAAGGCGAGATTCCCGCTCAGGTCACCCGTATGTGCGTCGTATCCAGCGTCCTGCCATTTGATGCGGCGGTCCGGCGACAGATAGCGGATCTCGGGCTGGCGCAGGAACCCTTGCACGACCTCGGGCTTGCCCCACTGGCGTGCAATCGTTGCGTAGGTGTTGAGGTCGGCGGTGATGAACGCCTTGTCGCGCAGGATCAGTGCGATCGCAGCCGGAATGCGTGAGGGGTCGGCGTGGAGATCGGTCTGACCCTCCTTCGGGTGTGCAAAGTAGGTATAGAGGAACTCCTCCGCGTGCGCGACCATGAGCTGGCCCGCGTCAAGCTGGCGCTCGATGCCGACGCGGGTAACGCCATGTCCGATGATCGGTATGTGCTGCCGGCGTCCTTCTTCAATGAGAGCGTTGAAGCATTCGGGCGACAGGTTGTTGTAGACCTTGATGAATTCATAGCCATTGGTCTTGGCCAGGCGCACGATCGAGCGCGCTTCGTCTGCGGTGGTAATGAAGAAATGACCATAGCGTGGCGAGCCGTCGACAAGAAGAGCCGCGTAGATATGCGGTCCGGGCCGATCACCATGATTGATCGCTGGCCGTACCTGGGCAATGAATTCGTTCGACGCTTCGCCCATGTTGAGCACGCTGGTCACGCTGTTTGCAAGATAGAGCGCCATGTCCGCGGATGTGTCCGCGTGCGTATGCATGTCAGCGAGGCCGGGCGAGAGGAAGGCAGTGCCGTGGCCATCGATGATGTGTGCACCACGAGGCACTTCGATATCCGCGCCCACCGCCGCGATCTTACCGTCCTTCACCAGGACGGTCTGATGCCGCAACACGCCCTCGGAATCCATCGGCAGAACATTCACCGACACGAACGCAGTAGTCGCTGTCCTCGGCGATTCTGGCGATTTCGCCACGGCCATGGAATTGGCGATCAGGGACACGAGCAAGGCGGGCAGAACCGGCGCGAACGGGCGATGACGTGAGTGTGAAGATGCTTTGCTGGCAACGTTGACTTTCAAGCGCGGATTCCTGGCAGTGGATGAGGCCTGCCTCGCTCCGGATGCGACGCGCCGCACATCGTGCGATCAATGCATCCGTGGAGCATGCCGTGCAGGCCATGGATGGATGCAGGAAGTGCGCATCTTGGTTTAACGACAGCTTGATCGAGAGCTGTCGATGTCGGGATCGTCGAGGTCACCCGACATCGCGTGCAGCGAAGCCTCAGCCTTCGACCTTGGTGTGCTGCGAATACCACGCGTGCCAGCGGCCATCGCGAAAATAGAACACATCGACCGAGGTATCGCTGCTGTTGTGATGTTGCACGACCGCCGCGTCGCCGATGACGCGAATGGTGGAGGTCGGCGACAAGGGCTTCGCATGTTCGCCCGGATGCGCCTTGGCATACGTGCCCGAGATGCGGATGATTTCTTCTTTTGTGCGCGCCTTGCCATTTGTGCCTGTCGAGACGTAGTCGGTGTCCAGCAGTGCATCCAGAGCTGTTGTGTTTCCACTGATGAACGCCTCGCTCCACTGGTTCTCGGCGTCGCGCACGCCCGCCTCATTCGGCGCCTTGCCGGCCGCGATTGCGGCATTTGTTGCGAGCAGCAGGCATGCAAACGCCGCGTTCATTGTTCGTGTCATTGCGTGGTTCCCTTTCGTGGTTGATGGATGGCGCGCGCCGGCCACGCCGGTTGTTCCTGCGATGCGGTAGCACAATTGAATTGGGCCGCGTGATATCCGACAGGTTCGACTCACATGCGCCGGATTGATGCGCGAGCACGACCAGTCGTTTGTGTGGCACGCGGGCTGGATGATTCAGCCGCCAGCACGCGCGGAAGAAAAGTCGAATCAGTGCTGAGTCGCTGCATCGAGCGGAACGGCCACCGAGTCCAGCAGTGGAGATTGCAGCTTTGCGTCGGCGCGAGGTTTGAGGTTGTCGTCGAACCGGCTCCATTGGCTTGCGGCATTGAACCAGAAGCGCCCATCGACCACGACACCCAGCGTAGGTTCATCCCATTCGGGTCGTCCCTTGGCGAGCGGCTCAACGCAGGTGATCGCGTCGTCGTCGCCGAGCGCGAGCCATAGGATGCGATGGGTGCTGGTGCCGTTCTGCACGCCGATCAAACCGTTGCCGACACGATACAGGCCGTCGATGCCGCGCAGTTCCACGCCGGCTGGGGCTGTCAATGCCTTGCGTGATCCATCTCCTAGCGCTACGCGCCACAAGCCGGTGTCGTAGTCGGCCAGGTAGACATCTCCTACCGCACGGCCTGCCGCAATCCCCTGCGGTGATGAAAAATGCCCGGCAGCGATGACGGTCCGATAGTCGTGCCGCCGCATGTCGAATTCATAGATCGCACCGGTGCCGCTATCGCTGGCAACGATCGTGTTTGAATCCAGCATCAGCAGGTCGCCAAGGTTTGCGCGCGCGTCGTGATCCGGCAACGGCCAGGCGCCGATGCGGTGTGCATCCGCGAGCGACCAGGCAACGATGCCGGTGCCATGATTTTCCTTGAAGCCTGCGCCGAAGGACGTCCATACGGCCCACACCGATTTCCCATCCACGCTGACATGCAGTCCGAGTACCGAACCTGGTGCATCCGCAAAACGATGCGTGCGACCCGTCCGGCGATCTACCGTGTCCACGCGATGCAATCGGATGCTGCTGAGCAGGAATCGGTTACGTGCTGCGTCCCATGCAACTCCTTCCGGCAGGAAATCGCTCGCAGCATTCGTGCGAATGGACGCGGGTTCTTCTGCAGCGCGAACAAGCGCGCAAAGCGGCGACAACGCAAGTACGACGCACAGCCATGCTCGTCCCATGAATTCAACCTTCGTAAGCTGCGGATTGGACAACGCACCATCGTAGCGTGTCAGCCAAGGAATTCGTTGCACGGACCGGCGTGTCGCATCAACGTCAACTGCCCCACGAAATTTCTCAAAGGGGTACCCGATTGGCGTCGAAGCTCAGCCAGGAATTCCGTGGCATTCGGGACGAATTCCTGGCTGAGGTTCGGCGCAAATCAGGAAGGGGTATATGGCAATCAGCTCGGTTGTTTGTGCATCCGAAATCATGGGCCCGCCAACGAACGTGTGGTGAAGCGGAACCTCGTTGATCTTTCTGCCGTTTTGGCTTCAGCCGGTTCCGCAACCGGGATGGCAACTCTGTGTTGGCCGACCAGAACCGTGTTTTGACCGTCTGGGTCACGCTCGTGCTTGGCCTGGAAGCGCTGATGAGTGGAGGCGAATCGCGCAATCGCGGTGAATCGATTGTGTTCTCGATGGGATAGTGTTGGCGCAACTGCATCATCACCCTACGATCGCCGAGGAGATTTGACGATGAAACGTTTCACCTTCTTTCTTGCCGCACTCGTTCTCGCCACCGACATTGCAAGCGCGCGTGACCAGGCGCAGGACGAACGCGAACTCCTGCGCGCCGAAGCCGCGCTTTGCCACGCGTTCGAGGTGGGCGCCGCGGATTCCGTGGGCAAGGGCCTGGACGCGCGGTTCACGTTGACGGATTCGAGAGGCAACGTGACCGATCGCGCGCAGAACGTTGCGGAAGTTGCGAAGCGCGACCCGTACTACGACGTCTTCCGCAATAGCGGACAGAAGGTCCGACTCTACGGTGACGCCGCGCTCGTAACTGGCGTCACCACGATCAAGGGCCATTCCGGCTCGACTGCGATCGACGCAGAGTTCGCCTACACCGATACCTGGATTCGCCGCGATGGCGCCTGGATCATCGCTGCCAGCCACGCCAGTCGCCTGCCGCAGAAATGAATTTTTCGAGGACGAGCCGATAGGAGCCGGTTGGACCACGCCGGCAACATCGCTCATGAAGTCGCCAGCCATTCTTGATGGAACGTCGCTCAGGACCCCTGACCGGAATGCGGCCAGATGACCATGGCCAACGCTGCTGTACCATACTTGCGTCATGCCGAGCCCCGCCAACCTGTTTGGATTGATCGTCTTCAGCGTGACGGGCTTCGCGATGTTCAGCTATGCGCGCAAGCAGGCGAAATGGCGTACCGCTGCGATCGGCGTCGCCTTGATGGTGTATCCCTATTTCGTCGACCAGACCTGGGTGCTGTACACGGTCGGGCTTGCGCTTTGCGCGGCGCTTTTCATTTTTCGCGAATAAGCTTCCGTCATTCCTCCGGCGATCCTGCGTGCCGCGTGCGTCGTGGCACCAAGTTGTGCATGATCGGCACTCCACAACGCGGGGGTGCTCATGTCGATGGAACTGAAGATGCTGGCCTGGTCGATCGTGCTCGGAATCGTGCACGTGTTGATAGGCGCGACGCTTGCGACGCAACAGCGGGGTCTTGCGTGGAATGCAAGCGCGCGCGATGGCGTGCCGAAGCCGCTGACCGGGGTTGCCGCGCGGGTCGATCGTGCGACGCGCAATTTCCTCGAGACCTTTGTGTTCTTCGCGGCGGCGATCCTCGCCGTGGTCATTGCGCAGAAGACCAGTTCGTGGACGGCTCTGGGCGCGCAGATCTATTTCTGGTCGCGCGTTGCTTACCTGCCTGTGTACGCCGCAGGCATTCCGTATTTGCGCACCGTGGTCTGGGCTGCGAGCCTGTACGGGATGGTGCAGGTCATTGCCGCGTTGTTCTAATGCCTGGGAGCAACTGTCTGTGACAGCAATTGTCCGTGACAGCAACTGTCCGTGACAGCAATTGTCCGTGACAGTGACTGTCTGTCACGGCAACTTTCTGTGGGAGCAATTGTCTGTGGGAGCGGCTTCAGGCGCGATGCTTGTTGCTTCACGGAAAAGCATCGCGGCTGAAGCCGCTCCCACAGACTGTCGCTCCCACAGACTGCCGCTCCTGCGCACTGTCCCTCCCACAGACCTCTCGCGGTTCGAATCAAGCCGATCCAACCATGCCCTCCCTGTGAAGGAGAGGGCTTCTGCATCGCGGCGTTGAAGTCCTCCTCTTCAAGGGGAAAGGTGTCCGCCTCGTGGAAAGGCATCGCGGCTGAAGCCGCTCCCACAGACAGCTGCTCCCACGGACTGTCGCTCCCACACACAGTTGCTCCCACAACGTCTCGCTGTTCGAGTCAAGCAGATCCCACCATGCTCAATGCCAGCGCTTCGGCAACCTTGATGCCATCGACGGCGGCTGACAAGATGCCGCCCGCATAACCGGCACCTTCGCCGGCCGGATACAAGCCGGCGGTGTTGATGCTCTGGCAATTTTCACCGCGCGTGATCCGGATCGGCGATGACGTGCGCGTCTCGACGCCCGTCAACAGCGCATCCGCCATCGCGAAGCCGCGGATCTGGCGATCGAAAGCGGGCAATGCTTCGCGAATGGCCTCGATCGCATAGTTGGGAAGCGCCGTATCCAGCTCGCCCAGATGCACGCCCGGCGTATACGAGGGCACTACCGCTCCGAATTCCCGCGACGGTCGTCGTGCTAGGAAATCGTCGACGCGCTGCGCCGGCGCATCGTAGGTGCCGCCGCCGAGCACAAAGGCACGTTCCTCGAAATGCCGTTGCAGGGCGACACCAGCCAGTTCGCCGATGCCATAGGGCGCGAAGTCTTCCGGCGTGATGCCGACAACGATGCCTGCATTGGCATTGCGCTCGTTGCGCGAATACTGGCTCATGCCATTGGTGACAACGCGTCCCGGCTCGGAAGCGGCGGCAACCACCGTTCCTCCGGGACACATGCAGAAGCTGTACACCGAGCGGCCGTTGCGGCAGTGATGCACGAGTTTGTAGTCGGCCGCGCCGAGCAAGGCATGGCCGGCTTGCGGCCCAAATCGCGCCTTGTCGATCAACGATTGCGGATGCTCGATGCGAAAGCCAATCGAGAACGGCTTGGCCTCGACATACACGCCGCGCGCATGAAGCATCTCGAATGTATCGCGCGCACTATGTCCGATCGCAAGCACAACATGATCGGTGCGCAGGTGTTCACCGTCCGCGAGCGTCAGGCCGCGGATGCTTCCGTTCTCGATAAGCACGTCATCGACGCGACTGCCGAAGCGGATGGTGCCACCGAGCGACTCGATCGTCGCACGCATGCTCTCGACCATCGTGACCAGCCGGAACGTGCCGATATGCGGCTTGGCGACGTAGAGGATTTCCTCCGGCGCACCCGCCTTGACGAATTCGCTGAGCACCTTTCGGCCATGGTGCTGGGTGTCGCGGATCTGGCTGTAGAGCTTGCCGTCGGAGAACGTGCCAGCGCCGCCTTCGCCGAACTGCACGTTCGATTCGGGGTTGAGTACGCGCTTGCGCCAAAGGCCGAAGGTATCGACGGTGCGCTCGCGCACCGCCTTGCCGCGTTCGAGGATGATCGGTCGAAAACCCATTTGCGCAAGCACGAGCCCCGCAAACAAGCCACAGGGACCGGTGCCGATGACGACTGGCCGCAGGAATTCGCGGTCGGGTGCGCGCGCGACGAAACGATAGGTTGTGTCGGGCGTCGGCGCAATTTTTGTGTCGCCCTGCAGTCGACGCATGACGGCATCGTCGTCGCGTGTCTCGACATCCACACTGTAGATCAACACGATCGCACCGCGTTTGCGCGCATCGTAACTGCGCTTGGCGACCACGAACCGGAGCAGCGCAGGTGCTTCGCTGCCGAGCCGGGCAAGAACCGCGTGCTCGAGCGCGCGATCGTCGTGATCGAGCGGTAGTTTTATATCGGTCAGTCGCAGCATGCACGATGCTCCGGATGCTCGATGTTCAAAAACAGAGACGTCATTCGGCCAGGCCCTTGGCTTCGGCAATCGCGAACATCTCCGGCTGGCTCAGGCGCGAGGGTCGGCTGATCAGCGGATGCGCAAACACGGCCGCGAGAATGATGCCGACGCCGACGTAGAACAGCGGCGTCAGTTCGCGTTGCTCGCCGAGCAGCAGCGCGGCCAGCACGATCGCATAGACCGGCTCCAGATTCACCGCGAGTTGTGCCGTAAACGCACTCATGTGGCGCAAGGCGATCAGCGACAGCGTGAAAGGAAGCAGGGTGCAGGCGAGCGCCAATGCAAGCAGCATCAAGGTGTCGTGCGCATTCGGCAGCACGAACGGCGTGCTGGCGAATGCGGGAAACAGGAAGGACAGCGCGGGTGCGAGCACGGTCAGCACCAACGTGCCGGCACCGAGTTCGATGCCGGTCACGGCGAGCGGATCGCCATGATCGACCAGCCGCTTGTTGAGCGAACTGAACGCCGCGGCGAACAGTGCAGACACCGCGCCAATGGCGATACCCAGCCGCATCGACGCCGGCACGCCGCCCACCACGAGCGCAACGCCCGGCAGCACGGCGATGCCGAGGGCGAGTTCGCGCCAGCTGAAACGACGGCCGGCCAGTTTGGGTTCGATCAGCGCCGTCAGCGGCGTCGCCAACGCCATGCAGGTCGCGCCCACCGATGCGTTCGCAAGTTTGATCGCACCGTAAAACGTCAGCCAGTGCAATGCCACCAGCACGCCGATACCGGCGTAGGCGAGCATCAGTCTTGGCGAAATCGCGCGCAGACTGCGCCAGGTGCGGGGCAACAATGCCAGCGCTGCGATGACGATCAGCATGCGCCACCAGACCAGCGGCAGCGCCGTCAGCGAGATCAGCTTGCCGAGGATGGCGGTAAAGCCCCACAACAGCACGCAGGAATGAATCTGCAACTGCGCCTTGGTCGACGATGGCAGTGCGGTCACGGGTCGAAATCGGGCATGGAAAGGACAAGCGCTGGGGTGAACCTGCAATTATGGCTCAAGGTCGGGCTGCGTCGCTGGCGGTCGCGCGCTTCTCGTGCCGCGTTCAGCCGCTTGCGGTCGGCGCCTCGGCGGAGGAGGGGTCCGTTGCCGAAGGCACGAATTCACGCCAGGCGCCGTCGAGCAAGACTTCGAGGGGCCGATAGCGAGCCTTGTAGTGCATCTTCGGGTGGTTTTCGATCCAGAAGCCGAGGTAGAGGTATGCGAGCGCTTGCTCGCTGGCAATGCGCAACTGACTGAGTATCGCGAATGTGCCGAGGCCGCGGGCGCCTTCGTCGGGATCGAAGAACGTGTAGACGGCCGACAAGCCCGTCGCGCAGAAGTCGGTGACCGCGAGTGCTATCAGTCGACCGGCCGCGCGAAATTCGATGAACCGGGTGGGGCTCCATGCGGTGTAGAGGAAGCGCGCGAAATCCTCGGGGCGTGCGTCATCCATGCCACCATCCGGGTGGCGCGCACAGAGGTAGCGCTGATACAGCGAAAAATATTCGTCGCTGTAGTTGGCCGACACCATGCGCAACGTGAGATCGGCATTGCGCGCGATGCAGCGGCGCTGGGCGCGGTCGGGAAGAAAGCGTGCAACCGGTACGCGACAGGCGATGCAGGCGCGGCAACCGCTGCATTGCGGGTGGTAGACATGGCCGCCGGCGCGCCGATAGCCGCGCTGCACCGCCACGTCGTAGATGGTCGGCAGTTGCGGCGCGCTCGGATCGATGACGATGTTCTGCGCCGTACGCTCCGCGAAGTAGCCGCACGGGTGGGGCAGGGTCTGGAACAGGCGGACGACATCCGAGCGCATGCCGTCATTCTATCGCGCATGCAGCGAAACGCGCACGACGGATGTCGTGCCGGCAACCGCCGCATCCTTTCATCGCAATCAGTGCGACAGCTGGTTGATGGCGATCAGGATGGCAACGCCAACGATCAGGGTCAGCACCACGAGTTTCACCCGCCGTGACGCGAGGCGGTGACTGCTTGCATCGCCGGCACCGCGCGAGGCCGCCAGTTCTTCAGCGAATCGCGTGGCCGGCTCGAGCCCCGCATCGCGCAACACCTGGCGCGCACGCGTCTGGTCCTCGGAGCGCACGACCGACACCTGCGGCCAGTCGTCGCGATCACCTTTTGCGGTATAGCTGAATTTCTTCCAGTCCGCGCCCTGGTAAGCGCGGCGGTTGACGACCGAGGTCTGGATGCCTTGTTCGGCCATCAACGCGACCACGCGCTGGATGTTTTCCATTCGCGGCGATGTGTAAATCTGGCGCATGCGGCAATCCTGTTGTTATTCCGGGCGCAGGCGGATCAGGCCTTCCTGCGCGGTGGAGGCGACCAGGCGGCCATCCTCGCTGTAGATCATGCCGCGCGCGAGGCCACGGCCACCCTGGGCAGTCGGGCTGTCACAGGAATACAGCAGCCATTCGTCGGCACGGAACGGGCGATGGAACCACAGCGCATGGTCGAGACTCGCCACCTGCACGTTGCGCTGCAGGAACGAAATGCCGTGCGGAAACATCGTGGTGCCGATCAAGTGGAAGTCCGACGCATACGCGAGCAAGGCGCGATGCAGCACCGGATTGTCCGCGACGCGGCTCGAAAGGCGGAACCAGACCTGCTGAAACGGCGGCCGCTTCGGCGGATTGAGCTCGTCGCGCGGATATACGTGGCGAAACTCGAACGGACCGGAACGCCCGAACCACCGCTGCAGCTTGGGCGGCAGCTTGGCGAGCTCGTCACCGGGCAGCGGGCTGGTCTGCTCCAGGTCGTCGGGTTTGGGAACGGCGGGCATCGGCAACTGATGCTCGACGCCGACTTCCTCGTCCTGGAACGAGGCGGCGAAATTGAAGATGGGTTGACCGTGCTGGATCGCGGTCACGCGGCGCATTGAAAAACTGCCGCCATCGCGTGTGCGCTCGACGTGATAGAGGATCGGCTGCTCGATATCACCGGCACGCAGGAAGTAGGCATGCAGCGAATGCGCGCTGCGCCCGCCGTCAACCGTCTGCTGCGCCGCCGACAAGGCCTGCCCGAGCACCTGCCCACCGAACACGTAACGCGTGCCGATGTCGCGACTCTCGCCACGGAAGAAATTGTCTTCGAGGCGTTCGAGCTGGAGCAGGGACAGCAATTCTTCGACAGGCGAGGTGGTCATGGGTACGCGGGTTGGAAGATGACGCGCGAGTATAGCGACGTGCTGGCTGGTGCGGGATTCGACATGTAGGAAGTACCGGCCTTCGAACGTGCGCTTGGGCGTTGGCGCAGTCCGAACGCGTCGGCCACAACGAAGCGGCGGTCGCACTCGCCAACAAGACGGAGCAACTACTCTGGACCTCCGAGCATCACCGAACGAGTTTTCATCCCGACCATGTCAGCGTGGGCAGCAAGCCGCCTCCAACACACTAACGTTCCCATCTCGCGTTGCACCGAGTGAACGTCGACAGCGTCGAGTCGGGCCCCGGGACGACAAAGCCGATAGCCCTTCTGGCCCACCGTGGCCGATTGAACGCTTGGCTCCGTCCCGGCGGATTCCATCATGACCCGAGCAATCGCTGCTCATCGAAAGGCCGTATACGACCAGCGGAAGTCCCCAAGGGACAGGACTGCAACCGCTTGGTCTGCCGACAAGCAAATCACTCCGTCACTTGCGGGAGGAGTCCATAGAGGAAGAGTTAGGCCGCACCCTTGGATGGTTGCTGGTAGTCACGCCGGCCTTCAGCGCAGGCGGTGACCAATGCTACAAATCGTTTGCGGCGTGTGGCCTGTTGCTTTGCGTTGATGATGAGCCAATTCACCTTTCGCCGGTAGCTTGGCGGAAGTTTCTCGTAGAAAGACCAGGCTACCTTGTTCTTCTTGAACTCCACGACCTCGGTGGACGAGAGCTCTGGAAAGTCCTTCTGTTCATAAGACGCCGTTCGTGATCGTGCTTCGGTTCGAAGCGCGAAAGCAGCCAAACCCTGCTTGGTCATTCTGTCTGCAGCCTCAAGTTCTGCGACCCGCTTGATGTTGACTGCGCTCCACCCGGAACCGGCTTTGCGGGGCGAGAAGCGGATCTTGTAGTGGTTCTCGTCGATGCTGGTGCGGACGCCGTCAATCCAGCCAACACATAGCGCCTCATCGACTGCCTGCGGCCAGGTCAGGGTGGCCTTGCCGGTGTGGGTCTTGACGAAGCCAACGATGACCTCGGAGGCGTGTTCGCTGTGCGCGGTGAACCATGCGCGCAAGGCTGCGGCGTCTTGGAAAAATGTAGGCAGTGCAGACATATCGGTTTGTGCGGCCCAACGAGGGTTTAAAAATCTGGCGTCGATCTTGCTCGCACAAAGCGAGGCGATCAAGCGACTCGGCGACGGCGCGATACAAGGTGGTGGACAGGAGTCCGCGGTTGCTGCCGGCGTATCTGGAATCTCAGCTGATAGCGGGTTCGTTCGCACACGCAGTGCGTCATCTGGTCGACGCGCTGAACCAGTCTGCGTTCGATGCGCACTACCGCAACGATGCAGTCGGCGCGTCCGCACACGCGCCGGTGATGCTGCTCAAGGCGGTACTGCTAGCGTATTCGCAGGGGATGGTCAGTTCGCGCACGATCGAACGCGCGTGCCGCGACAACGCGCTGTTCATTGCGTTAACCGGTGATGCGAATCCGCAGTTCACCACGATCGCGGACTTCGTCAGCCGTTCGCACGATGCGATCGCGTCGGTGTTCGGTCCAGCACTCACACTGCTGAGGAATACGGTCAGGTTCATTTGCTTGTCGCCGGAAATGAACTTGACCCCATTTCCGCTGCAATGAGCAACGTCCGCAATCGATGCGAAAGAGAACGGATTGCAGGCATGCCTGGCTCCATCGATTGACGGATCAAGAGAATGTTCCGCGCGGCATTCGCGTGCGGCACAGTCAGTTCGAAACGGCCTGCAGATAGCGATCGAACGAGGCGTCGACCGCTGTTCGCGCTGCGCCGATGATGTTGCGGCCCCATGTGTATCCATAGACATCCTCGAACGCGTAGCGCGCAAGGCGGGCTTGCATCGCGCGCACGGCGCTCGGCTTCATCGGGATGTAGTTCGGATAGCTGTACATGAAGGTCACGTGGCGACGGTCGGAAACGACCTGCAGCGCGTCGCCCGGAAACAAGGCACCACCTGCGCGTGGTCCGTCGCGCCAGTGCAGCGCCGTGCTGCCGGGGAAATGGCCGCCGCAACGAACCAGGGTGACCGCATTGGAAAGTACATGGTCGTCACCGCTCCAGTAGCGAATGCGCGAAGAAGCGCGCAGCACCCAGGCCTTGTCCGCTTCGTGCAGCAGGATAGGGACGCCACCCAGTGCTTCGCTCCATTCCACCATCGAAGAATGGAAGTGCGGATGCGAGATCACGATGTGATCGACACCGCCGCGCGCCGCCAGCGCCGCCAAGGCTTCATCGGTGACGAGGCTGACGCATTCCCAGAGGATATTGCCCGCATCCGTTGGCAGCATCAGCGCGCGCTGCGGAATGGCGAAGTCCGAAGGCAGTCCGATACCGAGCAGACCGGCATCGTCTTCGAGGCGAAGCGCGTATGTCTTCGCGAGCGCGGTGTGCGTGGTCCAGGTCTGGCCGTTCCAGCCGACATACTGGCGTTCGTCCTCGCAGATGACGCAGTGCGAGGGTGGTATGGCCGTTTCCGCGTGCTGGGTGCCGCAGGTTTCACAGATGTAGCGGGGCATGCTCGCGGCTCTCCGGTATCGCCCGCGCGCTGGCCGGGGCTGGGTCATACCGTACGCGTTGGCTGGACCCGTGAATTGGTCCAGTTTTGGCAATCTTCGTTGGACCACTTTTTAATCGTCGCCGTGCTTGCACAAAGCGCTCGTCAGGATATGCCTACGCGCATCGTCATGCATTTCGGATATCTGCCGGTGGCCATCGCCACTCGGCGCGTGCTGCGCTAATGCGCAATCCTGTTCCTGTCCAGCGAGGACATCCTGTTGCGCACGGACGCCCATCCATCCGACTGTCCAGGGCGGACATACCATGATCCGATCTAAGGGGGCGGATGTAGTCAAACGGCGCCGTCCTCAGGCGATGCGCAGCGCGACCTGCCGCTCGGCTGGCGGGTCGCCGGTCGGTTCAACGCGCACTCGACCATCTCCCGTTTAACTACCTTCGCCCCCAATGATTTGATCAGGAAAAGCACACGAGCAAACCCGATCCGCTCCATGGCAAATCACGCCGAACGACGAAACCGACGGTGTTTGGCGCCGACCGCTGCGTCGTCGCCGCCGGCCAATCGCACGTGATCTGTCCCGCTGCCAAGACCCTCTATCGCAACGGCAAGAACTGCACGAGTGGATACGCGCACTCGATGGACGGCTACCCTTCGGCAAGTTGCTGGTCGCGATCGCCAACGAACATGCCCGGCAGATCTGGACGATGCTGGCGCACGGCGTGGACTACGACCCGCACGTGTGCCTCCATCATCCGATGCAGCAGCAAGCTCACGCCGCTTAGTCAACGAGATTCCGCTTCATCGTCAGCGCAGCGCGGTAGCAACGGGTCAGACCCACCCGGAGAGAACCTGACTAACTGATGGGCTGTAACGCTCATTTCGGGAGCGGCTCGCTCGGTCTCGCAGCGCTGGACTTGGCCCTCACTCGGCCTATAGCCACCGCTATGGGCCTCGCTCCTGGCCGGCGCCCGGCACCACGATCCGCTTCGCGATCCATCTCCCGAATGAACGTTACAGTCCACTGGTCGGACGTCGACAAGGCACTTCGATTGATCCTCGAACACCGACGACACCAATGAATGAACGAGGTCTCCGGGCGCAGTTTGTACCCTGGTCCGCATGAGCCGCAGCGATGCAACAAGACCGATTACGGAAATGCAGCCTGACATTCGTTGTACCCGCAGCACTGACATGCACTAGGCAACACGCACCATCAAGACAACACCTCGACCAGCAGTGGCCTGAAAGCCCAGGGCAAAAGCCTCATGCGCTCGGAGTTGGCGGGAAGTCTCTTACGGACTAGTTAGGGCTCGCAGCGATCAGCGCGGAGCTAAAGTAGCCAATATTGAGTGCGGCGGAAATGAGGAGGAGCAGCGCGCCGACCAGCAAGACAAGAAAGTGCATGCCGTGACTGGCGAGTGTGCCGGTGAAGCTTGCCTCAACGATCCCTGTACAAACGACAAGCCAAACAAAGAAAGACACCGAAGAAAGTGATAGTCCAAGTGCAGCCTTCCGCGCAGCGACTCGCTCCGAGCTGCTGCCCCAAGCCAATGCAAAGGCGATCAGGTGAGCCACTGCCGGGACTCCGGCTAGCAAGCCCAGAAACGCCACCGGTAGTCCGATGTTGGCGGCGCCAAGAACCATGAGCAGGCCTGCCGCTCCAAGGATCAGGAGCGCAGAAAGGGTGTTGAATACTCGGCGCAGTATGTCCATAGGGTCTAACGAGGCTGTAGAAAAACTGGCCCCGATCTTGCTCGCATAAGGCGAGGCGATCAAGGGAGTCTGCTGATATCGGGGCCAGGTGTAATTTCCATTCACCGTCAGACGCGTTCAATGCGGGCGATCAATTACACCTGGCCCCGATTTCTACGCTGATGAGGAATACGGTCAGGTTCATTTGTTTGTCGCCAGAAATGAACCCGACCCCAATTCCGGCTTGACCCCAATTCCGGCTTCATGTTCAGAGTTGAAACCGCCACAGGCTCCCTAGCACCAATTTCGTGTTGGCCGCGATTTCGTGCCATGCCTACGCAATACGAAATCCAGCCTTGAGCACGCAAAAGCCAAGAATCTTTGGTTGAATGCTGTGATCGTAAACATGGATGTCAGATTCGTTGTTAGCCACCCGATCCAACGACTCGAATCTAACGGCGAATACAACGTAGTCTTCGCTAACGCTGCGGCCCACATAAGCAAGACAGGTAGAGCTCTTCTTGGCATAAGATACGGATTGTAGCTCTCCGACGCCTAGGCTGGACGCGGACTGAAAGCCGCCGCAGACGATTGAATCTTTGTGACGGTGGGGTGTTGCGTGGAACAAGACGAGTGGATCGCGCTCCAGCTCTCCGGCGAACAAGCAATAAGCATTTCCCTCAGTTGGTACAAGGGCGCTCCATTCCTCCATGCTCTTACCTCATTGATCGCCGCGACGCATTGGGCACAAACTCTTGAATTAAATTCGCGCACTAAAAGCAATCCCGCTGGAATGAGTTAGGCACCACTCTTTAAGGCCTCGAAAAAAGCATCCTCCACCGACATTCCTTCAATAAGAAGATCGACGATAAGATCTCGAAGATTGCGAATTTGTGGCGGCAGTTTTCCCTTATGGATCTTATAGTAATCGGACATCAACTGAAGTGCTTCAACCCGGTTTGGCTTCCGAGCGACTATTTTCGCATCAGTGTCCAAGATGGAGTATGAGCCAATAAGTTTACTTTTCCTGCTGGGAACTTGTTGTTCCCCCACTTTTCCCAGAGTCAGAGCAATCCAGCGCCCGCCCCAGTTATTGACTACGTCGCGCCCAAGGCTTGAGCAGAGCGAGTCGTAACGATTGCGCCAGCTCGAGTCTAGCTCTATTGCAGCGAAGACTTCATCAATTACGTGGTGCGAATAAGGCTGGGGCATGGCACATAAAATTTCCCGGACGAGTGTTCTGATGTCAGCAGTTCTCATTTGTATTCTCAGAGTGATGAGCCTGACTAAGTCTCGTGATGCCTAACGCTCAGCAACAGCGGGGGCGCGTCGTACTGTCCGCCTTATGCAGCCGTTGGGCGCCCGTTGGCGCCGCTCGTTCACCTCGACTAACAACTATTTATAGAAATCGGGGAAGAACACGCTAATAGGATTGCCGACGCTTTCGGGATCCTCTAACGCCTTTCGGGCTTGATTGGCTATCTCAGATCGATACGTCTGTAGTTTGGGTACCAAAGTGTAGATGTCGGTGGTATCGAGCACCAATGTGCGAGACTGATTGACGTCGAACGGTAGACGATCGGCCTTTCTGATGAGCTGAACCACGGGCAAGCGCAGCGCATGACGTAGCGCAACCTCATAGAATACGTTGGGATTCAAGTACGACAGATCGGCAATAGCCAATCGCGAGCGTTTGAGATACTCAATAATCTGCGAGGTAATCATCCCAGGCTCGCCGATGTTATCCGCGCGGACCAAAGTCAGACCGAGCTCATCAAGGGCCGGCTGCACCAATGACGAGGTGAAGAGATCTGCATGCTTCCGTTCTTCGCTGTCATCGGAGCCGATCGGTGTAATGTAGAAGCAAATATTCTTCCAGTCTTTCGCTGTGATCACTTGCGGAGATGATTTCTCAATCACCCCTATTCGCTGCGTTCTTCCTTGCTCGGCAGATCGTTCTTCGCTTGGCAGTTCATCAACGACCTGCTCAATTGGAACAAGTGTTTCGGCTCCGCCAATGGTGCGGAGAAGGTCCAGTCCTTTCACGTTGACCGTGAACGTATCCACACATTCGTCAACATCGGGAACGTCAATGGATGAATCGCGCAGCACGTCCTTCATGACCTCCCGCTCTGGAAGGCGCTTCCCTTTGTATTGATCGTAGAGGAGTTTGAACGGCTCAACGCCCCCGATTGCCAACGCGAACGACGCACCTCTTCGCTCGCGCGGGCCTTTCGACGAATCGACGGCCATTCGCCCCTGCTCGGTCAGTTCAAGATACTCAGCTGCGTAGGAACCGGTTGTGATTCCATACTTGCCAGAGTTCGTGATCATCATCTTAGTCGGACCACTGGTTGGCGACTTATCCATCTGCTGAAGAAGGGTAAGCCGCCTCACCTTCTCGCCAGCGGCGTGCTTCATGATCGCGTCGCCGAGTGGGAGAGCATCATCGAACGACGAAGCTGGATACGGACGGGCCTTGCGACTCCTTCCAGACTTGGCATCCTTGATTGCCTTCGGTTTAATTGCCCGTTTCCGTTGAGCCATGGTTCCCATTTCTCCTTCGCTTCACTTATTCTTGAGATGCGCCGAATCTGTGTGAGTGCGCCTAACCAATATCGAACCCGCCTCTGGGGCGTTGCGCACGATCGTTCAGCAAGATGCTCGCGACGTCAAGCGAAATTCCTGCAAACGATCAAACACTTCGCCGCCGACTCCCGCCCCCAATGATCGGCTGGCTCCTGTGCCACACGTTGAAGTCGCGGGTGTAAGTGTTACCAAGACCAAAGTGCGGGTTTAACCGCCGGCGCAGCAGCGGCGTTCGCATCGTTTCTCTTCGACGAAGTTCAGCGTCATCCGTGGCTCATTGCGTAGGGCACGCAGACTCAACGCATAGCTGTCGTCGCTGCAGCCGCGCACGAAATCCATCGGCTCGTTCAGGACGTCGGTCGATCCACGCACGCTTGAGATCGACCCTTCCATGCCTGGGATAGGTCATTCCATGCTGGAGATGCACCCTTCCACGAAATACTTCGACGTCTCAAGGAAATACTTGCGACGCTGCACCAGAAAGATGCATGCATGGACGGCGAACATGGATGGTTCGAGGAAAACCTTGGATGCGTGCAAGGTTTTCGTTCGACAGATTCAAGTCTGAAGCTGCGACGCTGCATCTCGTCGGTTCACCACATCAACTCGAACTTGCGAGCGTGCAACTCCACGATCGACGCATGCAAGTTTTCGATGCGCCGTGCCGCTGCCGACGGTTCGACATTCCATGCCGGAGTTGGACGCGCGCAACCCGTTCTTGGAAAGGTCAAAGTTCGGCGTGCATTGCTGCATCTTTATGGTGCAGCGATGAAGCGGCGCCATACGCGTGTCGACCGATGTCGTGCGTCGTTGCAAATGGCTGATTCGAGGCTCGACACGCAACGGTCTCCCGTTCAGGGCGAATGTTCAACCGCCGCAGCGGAAAGTCGTTCAAACCCGGTTCCTTCCAGCACCTCGGCCCAGGGGAACAACGGTCCCGGGTCCTGACGCCGTGGCAACATCGTCGAGGGATCGTCGCTGGCGGGTTCCAGGCGGCGGTCGAGGTCTTCGTGGCCGGCAATCCAGCGCAGGTTGGCGTGATCGTTGCGGAGTTGGCCGAGCAATGCGCGCAGGGATTCGATCTGCTGCGCCGTGTACGGCACGGTGAAGGCCTGGAAACGGCTGTCGCCCCAGTGTGGATAGCGGCCGATGTTGACCAGCTCGATGCCGATCGAGCGCGGGTTGTAGCTGAATGTGTGGTTGGCAATGCGCGTGTCGGCGACGAAGCGGAACACCT
>JBDSXV010000022.1:0-6352 GCA_039926025.1 Dokdonella sp. | reverse complement strand
CCGAACGCGAAATGGCCGAAGCGGTTTCCGAACTGCTCAAGCTTCCGCTGTTGTCGGCGAAGGAGTTTCCAGAGACGCCGCCCGCAAACGTGCAGACGTCGGTGCGCTTCCTCAAGCATCACCACGTCTGTCCGATCGGCGAAACCGACGACGAAGTAACCTTGCTGGTTGCGGATCCGGCCGACACCTTTCCGCCGCAGGCGCTGCAACTGGCGACTGCGCGCAAGGTGAAGTTGAACATCGGCATGCGCAGCGAGATCGACGACCTGATCGAGCGCTACTACGGCTCCGGTCGCTCCGCAATGGGCACGATCGTCGAGAACCTCACCGACGACAACAATCGCAGCGAGGACGACATCGAGCATCTGCGCGATCTCGCCTCGGAAGCGCCGGTCATCCGCCTGGTCAACCTGGTGATCCAGCGCGCGGTCGAACAACGCGCATCGGATATCCATGTCGAGCCGTTCGAGAATCGCCTGAAAGTGCGCTACCGCGTCGACGGCGTGCTGCACGAAGTCGAGTCACCGCCGGCGGCGTCGACGGCGGCGGTGATCTCGCGCATCAAGATCATGGCCAAGCTCAATATCGCCGAGCGCCGCCTGCCGCAGGACGGACGCATCATGATCCGCGTGCAAGGCAAGGAGCTCGACTTGCGCGTGTCGACCGTGCCGACGGCGCACGGTGAATCGGTGGTCATGCGTATCCTCGATCGTGAAGCGATCGTGTTCGACTTCCACTCGCTCGGCTTCACCGACCAGTTCCTGCAGAAGTTCGTCAACGTGCTGGAGCTGCCGCACGGCATCATGCTGGTGACCGGTCCGACCGGCTCGGGCAAGACAACCACGCTGTACACCGCTCTGTCCAAGCTCAACACGCCCGACGTCAAGATCATCACGGTCGAGGACCCGGTCGAGTATCAGATCGAGGGCATCAACCAGATCCAGGCGAAGCCTGCGATCGGGCTCGACTTCTCGCACGCGTTGCGTTCGATCGTGCGTCAGGATCCGGACATCATCATGATCGGCGAAATGCGCGATCTGGAAACCGCGAAGATCGCGATCCAGTCCGCGCTGACCGGGCATCTGGTGCTGTCGACGTTGCACACGAACAACGCGGCCGGTGGCATCACGCGAATGCTCGACATGGGCGTCGAGGACTACCTGCTGACTTCCACCATCAACGGCATCCTCGCGCAACGTCTCGTGCGCCGCCTCGATCGCGTGAGCGCACAGGCGTACGAGCCGCTGCCCGAGGTGATCAAGGAATTCAACCTTGAGAACTTTACCGACGAACGTCCGATCAAACTCTACAAGCCGGGTTCGTCCGCGGCGAATCCAACCGGCTATTTCGGACGCACCACCATCATGGAATTCCTCGTCATGTCCGATCCGATCCGCCGCCAGATCATGCAGCACGCCGGCATGGGCGACATTGAGCAGCAGGCGCGGACGGAAGGCATGCGCACGATGTACGAGGATGGCCTGGTCAAGGCAATGCAGGGCCACACGACGATCGAGGAAATCCTGCGCGTGACGTCGGAGTCGTGATGAAGACGGGATTCGGGATTCGAGATTCGGGATTCGAGGGGGTGGCAGTTTCGCGAACCTGCGGGCTCCTTTTCCACCCGTCCCACATTCCCAATCCCGAATCGCGGCGCTTCAAATCCCGAATCTCGAATCCCGAATCCCGCCTCTCATGACTCTTTTCTACTACAAGGCAGTCACCCCGGCCGGCGAAACGCTCGAAGGCCAATTCGACGTCGCCAGTCACGACGAAGTCATCGGCAAGCTGCAGGATGCCGGCAATATTCCGCTCGAGGTACGCGAGGCGGATAGCGGCGATTCGGCGAGTCTGTTCGCGGCGATGTTCAAGCGCGCGACCCTGACCCAGGCGCAGGTCGTGCAGTTCACGCAACAACTGGCCACGTTGCTCGGCGCGGGCCAGCCGCTCGATCGTGCGCTGCAGATCCTGCTTGACTTGCCCGAGAGCGACAAGGCGAAACGCCTGCTCGAACGCGTGCGCGATCAGGTGCGTGGCGGCACGCCATTGTCCGATGCACTCGAAGCCGAGCACGGCACCTTTTCACGTTTGTACGTGAACATGGTCCGCGCCGGTGAAGCGGGCGGCTCGATGCACGAGACGCTGGCGCGATTGGCTGACTATCTCGAGCGCAGTGCGAATCTCAAGAGCAGCGTCGTCAATGCGATGATCTATCCAGCCTTCCTCGTCGGCATGGTGATGGTGTCGCTGATGGTGTTGCTGATCTACGTGGTACCGCAATTCGCGCCGATGTTTGAAGACATGGGCGTCGAGATGCCCTTCATCACAAAAGTGGTGCTGGCCGTCGGCTCGACCTTGCAGAGCTTCTGGTGGCTGATTATCGGCGCCATCGTTTTCGGCGCCGGCTGGCTGCGCCGGCAGATGGCCGAACCGGCCTCCCGACTGCGAATCGACGAACGCCTGTTGAAGACGCGCGTGGTCGGCGACGTCATCCGCAAGGTCGAGACCGCGCGTGTCGCGCGCACCCTTGGCACCTTGCTCAAGAACGGCGTGCCCTTGCTCAGCGGACTTACCGTGGCGCGCAACGTGATGACCAACACGGTGCTCGCCGAAGCGGTCGGACAGGCAGCGGAGGAAGTGAAGACCGGTGGCGGGCTCGGCTTCGCGCTGGCCCAGTCCAAGCGCTTCCCCAAGCTCGCGATACAAATGATCAGCGTGGGTGAAGAGTCGGGCGAACTGGACACGATGCTGATGAAGGTTGCCGACACGTTCGACATCGAAGTGAAGAACACGCTGGACCGGTTGCTGGCGGCACTGGTGCCGGCGACCACGATCGTGATGACCGTCGTCGTTGCCATGATCATGTTGGCGATTGTATTGCCGATCATGAACATTGCTGGCGCCGTCAAATGAAACCGCCATCCGGAGAGAGGAAAACCATGAGCGTCACAACGCAACGAATCCAACGTCCCATGCCGCGTGCGGCAGGTTTCAGCCTGATCGAAATGCTCGCCGTGATCGTGCTGATCGGCATCGTCGCCGGCATCGTCGTGAACCAGGTCGGAAAAAATGTCGACAAGGGCAAGTACGGCTCCGGCAAGGCGCAAGTGCAGGGGCTGGCTGGCAAGATCGAGGGCTATGCGCTCGATAACGGTTCGCCCCCCGCACGTCTGGAAGACCTGATTACCAAGCCCGGTAATTCGACCAACTGGCAAGGGCCCTACGCGAAGCAGTCGGACCTCAAGGATCCGTTCGGCCATGCGTTCCAGTACAAGGCGCCAGGCGAACATGGCGACTTCGATATCGTCTTTCTCGGCAAGGATGGCCAGGCGGGCGGCGATGGCGTGAGTGCCGATTACGGCAACTGGCAATGAAGGATCGGGATTCGGGATTCGGGATTCGGGATTCGGTGGAGTGCTGCGTCGTTCCACAGGCCCCGCTTTACCCCAATCCCCAATCCCCAATCCCGAATCCCGCGCACAGCTCGGGCTTCACCCTGATCGAGCTGATGGCGGTGATCGTGCTGCTCGCCATCGCGATGACAGCGGTTACGTTCTCGTTCTCGAAGAGTCTGCAGAGCGCGCGCGTGCGCGGCGCGAGTCGTGATCTCGTGGCTGCGCTGCGCTATACGCGCGGCCAGGCCATCGTCAAGGGAAAACAGGAAGTACTGACACTCGACCTCGAAAACAACACCTACACGGCGCCTGGAAAACGCGCGGCCAAGTTGCCGAAAGACATGACGCTCGGCTTGACAACCGCAGAAACGGAGCAGACAGGTGCCAACAGTGGCGGCATCCGCTTCTTCGCAGACGGCAGCTCGACCGGCGGACACATTTCCGTGTTTCAGGGTCAGCGCGAGTGGCGCGTCAATGTCGCCTGGCTGACGGGCGATATCGCACTCGATGAGCAGCCCGAGCGATGACCGCGATCGTCACTGCGAACTCGGTGCAGGTTGTGCGGTCCATTCATGCGATGAATCGTATTCGCCACCAACCCAAGTTCCGCGTCCACGCGCGCGGCTTCAGCCTGATCGAAATGGTTGCGGCTTTTCTCGTGTTCGCGATTGGCGTCGGCGTATTGATGCAAGTGCTCGCGACGTCGATGCGCAGCACGCGACAATCCTCCGAGTACACGATGGCGGCGCTGTGGGCACAATCCAAACTCGATGCGGTCGGGGTCGGCAAGCGGATCGAGGCAGGTCACAGCGACGGCCGTTTCGACAACGCATATCGCTGGGAGCTGGACATCCGGCAAGTCGACGCCGCGAGCGTCGAGCCGCCGCCTCAAGCGACCGCCATCGGTGGCAATGCGGCGCAGAATCCAAACGCGAGCCAGGGCCAGCGGACTTCGGTCAGCGGCGCCGGCAACGCGGGAGGCTTGCAGGTTGCGCCATTCGATCTCTATCAGGTTGATCTCACCGTGGCCTGGGGCGGCGACTTCGGTGCGCATTTGCACAGCGCGCGTTTTGGTACCTTGCGCGCGCAGAATCCGGATCAGAATTCGCAGCAGGGCCCTGGCGGTGCGCGATTGCCGGCGCAGGGCGCGCCGAAACCCGTGCCGAAGCAGTAACGTGATGCGCAAGCGCCCGTCGCCACTCCACTTCGTTCCCTGCGTAGCTTCGCGGCGTGAGCGCGGATTCACCTTGATCGAAGTCATGCTCGCAATCCTGTTGCTCGCGCTGCTGCTGGCGGGCACCTTCGGCGCGATTCGTACCGCGGTCCATGCCATGCATTCGGGTGAAAATGCCATCGACCGCACCAATCGCCTGCGTGTTGCGCAGGAATTCATGCGCCACCAGATCAGCCGCACCATGCCACTTGCATTTGGTCAGGACAAAAACACGAACACGAACTTCGTGTTCGATGGCACACGCAACATGATGCGTTTCGTCGCTCCCATGCCGGGATACCTTTCCAAGGGAGGCCCCTACGTGCAGACACTGTCGTTTGCCGGCGGTCGTCGCGGCGGCAAGCAGTTGCTGTTCTCGGACGAGATGCTCAACGGATTCGATCTCGATCAGAAGAACGAGGACTCGCAGCCTTCGATCCTGCTCGACCAGATAGCCGACGGGCGTTTCGAATTTCGCACGCTGGACGAGAACGGCGAAATGACGGACTGGTCCGATCAATGGGATGACCCGAGCATGACGCCGGTGATGGTGAGGGTCGTGGTGAGCATGCTGCCCGAGGCGCACATCGATTTTCCGCAGATGGAGATTCCGCTGATGCTCGATGTCGGCGCCGGTCGCCCGCCCGCAAATCCCGCGCGAGCGGTGCTTGGCGGCTCGCTGGCCCCGTCGCGTGTGCACGGGTCGTTGTCGGCCGGCAAGCCGGGAGGATGATCGTGCGCGCCCGTGGAAATTTTCGGAATAGGCAGTCAGGCGCGCGCGGCGTCGCGTTCGTGCTCGTGTTGTGGGTCATTGCCATGCTGGCGATCCTGCTCGGCAGTTTCTCGCTGGTGGCACGCACCGAAAGCCTGCAGGCGCGACACTTGTTCGATACGACGCAGGCGCGTTACGCCGCGGAAGCCGGGCTCAATCTCGCGGTATTCGAATTGGCCAAGGCGGATCCGCTGGAAAAATGGGCCGGCGATGGGCGGCCGTACGCGTTCAACTATGGCGATGCGCAGATCGAAGTTCGGATCACCGACGATTCGGGCAAGATCGATCTCAATTCAATTTGCAATATGCCAGCAGGCAACACGGCCGCACCCAACGCCGTTGGCCCGGCCGCCGGGTTGAGCTTATTGACCAATCTGTTCGTTTCACACGGCGTGCAGCTGGAAAAAGCGCAAGCACTCGTTGCTGCGGTTTCCGACTGGTGCGATCAAGGCGACGATACTCAACCAAATGGCGCGGAAATCGCCGAGTACAAGGCGGCCGGACTTTCGTATGGACCGAAGAATGCTCCCTTTGATACGGTATCCGAGCTGCAGCAGGTGCTCGGCATGAACTATGCGATCTTCGAGAAGATCGAGCCTTCGCTGACTATCCACTCCGGCCAGGGCCAGCCCAATACGGGGTTTGCCGATGCCGAGACTTTGGCGGCCATGTATCCTGACGCCACGCCAGAAGAACTCCAGCAACTGGTTCAGCAGCGCCAATCGATCCCCCCCTCCGAACTGGCTGCGTCCGGCCTCACCCTTCCGGGCGGCGCGCCCATCGTGGCGGGAGGCGGAGGCCTGACGTATAGTGTGAAGTCGCGTGCGAAGCTGCCCAATGGCGCCAGCACGATCCTGGATGCGACCATTCGCATGGGTGGAGTCAGTGCGGCCGGCCGGCCGTTCGTGATTCTGCGCTGGCGCGATGGCGAAACTTCTTGATCTCAGTGAACCCGACCCTCGACAGACAACT
>JBDSXV010000021.1:0-25339 GCA_039926025.1 Dokdonella sp. | reverse complement strand
GGCGGTTGATAGGTGCGCAAGCCGGCGTCGCCGAAGCTGTAGTCGGGATAGCCATCCGGCGTGGTGCGCAGGATGCTGAAGCGACGCGTGGCCGGTGTGTCTTCGACCGTGCCGAACAGATAGAGCGCGCCATTCGGTGCAGCGCGCAGCACGTAAGCGCTTTCGTCGAGACCGGCACCGAACGGATTGGTGTAGAAGCCGTAGCCCGGAAATTCGGCGTCGGTGCCGAAGCTGTCGTCGAGGTCGCCATCGGCGGCATATGCCACGGTCGCGAAGGCCAACGTGAAGGAAAGGGCGGCAAGCAACACGGAGCGGAACATGGCGACATCCTCGGACGGGTCTGCCTCCACATACGCAGGGACAGTAGTCCGGGGATCATTGAACGGCGAAATGCGCTCATCCGCTGGAAATTTCCTCTGCGTGCCGAGCTTCGACGACCTCAGCGACCATCGTCAGGTCATTGCACGATCTCGCTTCCATCGGTGAATACGGTGTCGGCGAACGCACCGATGTCGCGCGCACCGGAGGCGGGATGCGGGCGGCCGTACAGGTCGGGGAAGTCAAGCAGCAGCGTGCTCGCCGCGATGGCGGGCGAGTCGCCCATCAAACGGTAGTTGCCAGTCAGCGCGTTGACGAAGTGCGGATTCGCGTGCAACGAATCCATCTCGCTGGCGGGAGCCTCGCCACCGCGCATGCCGTAGTCGTTGGACGCAAGGAATGCGCCGGTGCTGTCCAGCCACAGTCCCGCGCCAGTATTGCTCCAGAAAATGTTGTTGTAGATCTGGCAGGGCGAGGTGCCGCCGCAGGACATGCCGCCGATGGCATCGGTCGTTGCCGCGCTCGTATTGTCGGCGACCGTGTTGGCATATGCCTGCAGGAAGCCGCCGTCGCCGGTGAGGCACATGCCGCCGTTGTTGACGTCGGCGCTGTTGTTGATGAAGAGCGAGCTCTCCACTCGAATCTGCTGTTGATTGGCTTGCGCGAACAGGCCGCCGCAGTACGCATCGCTGTGGTTGCCCTGGACGATCAATCGAGTGAGCAGGATCGCCGTCACGTGCTGGTTGAAGCAGTCGACGTCCGCGCAGCGGTCACTGTTGATAGCGACGCCACCGCCGATGAAGGCACTGTGTCCGCGCTGGATGGTCAGACCATCCATGCTGAAGGAACCGGCGGTCTTGATCACGGCGAGCACTGGCGTCGCGTTTCCGCCATCAAGCACCGTCAGCGTCGGGTCGGTGCTGCGCGTTTGGCAATCGGGCGCAAACCCGCCCACGAGCGACACCGCGTTCGCGTGGCTGGACAGCATCGAGAACTCGCGGTTGAGATGGGCGATACCGGTGAGGTAGACGCCCTCGACGAGACGGATCTCCGTGGCATCGTTCTGGTTCGCGCCGTCATCCGATGCGGCATCCAGAGCGCTCTGCAGCTGGATCTCGTTGGCGACGCAGACGACGACCACCGCGTGAGCAGGTGCGACCACCAGCATCAGCACGAGCGCGATGCCGATCAGAAAACGATGGAGAGAATGCATCGACGATATCCAGAATGCAGTTGGGCTGACTTACCTAAACGTCGATTGCGGGAAAAAGCGGGTGCGTTCGGTCGGAGGCGGCCTTGGGTGAACGGTTCGTTGCCCGCGGCTGACTGCCTCAATCCCATGGCTGGCGTCAATTCCCCTCGAAGCCATCGCTGAAAATGTGATCGCCCACGACCACGAACGCGGGTGCGTCGAGGAACAGGATGCGACCGTCGCCAAGCTGGCCGAAGTTGTCCGTGCCTTCGCACTTCACCGCACCGGCGACGATGACGCAGGCACTCGAATAACCCGAGCCGAGTGCGCTCACATTGCCGAGTGACGGTATTGGCACGGGGGCCGGATGGATCGCGATGCCGCCGGTCCCTGTGAGCGTATAGAACTCGCCCCAGCACGAGACCGTGCCGCCGACCGTTGCGCAGGTGAAACCGCCGCCGGCGGCGAAGGTGCCGACGCCTGTACTCAAGCCCGTCACGGCGACAGGCGTTGCACTGTGGGCGTAACCGCCGTTGCCGAGTTGGCCACCCAAGCCGTTGCCCCAGCATTTCACGCCGCCGTTGACGATCGCGCAGGTGTGGTAGCCGCCCCCGACGATTGCGGTCGCACCGCTCGCAATGCCGGAGACCGTCACCGGCGGATTCGCCAACGTGGATACCGTGGTGCCGTTGCCGAGCTGACCGTAGGCGTTGTAGCCCCAGCACTTGATCGTGCCGCCTTGCAGGATCGCGCAGGTATGTTCGGCGCCCGATGCTATCGCGATCGCCGTACTGATGCCGGTTACGGTTTGTGGAACCGGACTGACCGCGATCGAACCGTCGCCGAGTTCGCCATTCACGTTCTGCCCCCAGCACTTTACCGTGCCGCCGACGATCGCACAGGTGTGCCAGTAGCTCGCCGAAATATCGGTGACGCCCGACGTGAGGCCGCTCACCTGCACCGGCGTGCTGCTGGACGTGCCGCTGGCGTTGCCGAGCTGACCATAGGTGTTGAGGCCCCAGCACTTCGCTGCACCAATGACGACGGCGCAGGAATGATAGACGCCGGTGGTGATCGCCGTGACGCCCGAAGTGAGGCCGCTTACCGGCGCCGGCGTGGAATTATCGATCAGGCTGCCGTCGCCGAGTTCGCCGTTTTCGTTGTCGCCCCAGCACTGCGCGCCGCCATTGACGATGGCGCAGCTGTGCAAGGCGGTGGACCCGTGTGCGAGCGCGGTGGCACCGCTTGCAATGGCGGGCACGGGCACAGGCACGGCCTGATACAAACGATCGTCGAGACCGAGTTCGCCATCGAGATTGATGCCCCAGCATTTGAGTTCGCTGTTGCTGCCGAAGACCATTTGCCCGCACGTGTTCGACAAGCTTGCGATGATCGATGTGACGCTCGAGCTCAGTCCCGTCACGCTCACGGGAACCGCGCTGCCGATCAGCGAACTGTTGCCCAGTTGCCCGAAGAAGTTGTAGCCCCAGCACTTCGCCGCACCGCCGACTACGGCGCAAGCGTGATACCCGCCCGCAGCAATCGACGTCGCGCCTGTGCTGATGCCCGACACGCCCACCGGCGGCCCGGCATTCGTGCTGGTGAGGGTGCCGTCGCCGAGCTGGCCGGCGATGTTCCAGCCCCAGCAGCGCACGCCACCGCCGCCGACGATCGCGCAGTTGAAGTTGAGGCCTGCACTGATCGCCGTGACGCCGCTCAGCGACGCCGCGACGACCGCCACGGGGCTGCTGACGACCGAGCCGTTGTCGAGTTCGCCTTCGTGGTTGTAACCCCAGCACTTCACGTTGCCGCCGACGATGGCGCAAGTGTGATAACCGCCGGCGGCCAGTGCGGTTGCGCCGGAGGCGACATTGATCACGCTGACGGGCGCGCCGGTGCCCGTTGAATTGGTCGAGTTGTTGCCGAGCTGTCCGTCCGAATTCCAGCCCCAGCAGCGCACGCTTCCGCCGGTGACGATCGCGCAGGTGTGATTGAGGCCGGCGGCGATGGCGATCACGCCACTGCCGAGGCCTTGCACGGCAGCAGGCACCGGGCTGTCGTCGAGGCTGCCATTGCCGACTTCGCCGTCGGCATTCTTGCCCCAGCATTTGACGCCGCCGTTGACGATCGCGCAGGTGTGATAGCCGCCTACCGCAACCGCCGTCACGCCGGACTGCAGGCCGTACACCGTGATGGGCTGGGCGCTGTCGAGATAGCTGCCGTTGCCGAGTTGCCCATTGACGTTATAGCCCCAGCACTTCGCCGCGCCATTGAAGATCGCACAGGCGTGGCGACTGCCGCTGCTGGTACTCGCCTGCTGCACGACGAGCGGTGGTTCGGTCGCGAGCACCGATGCATGGGGCAGTACCAGCAGCTGCACGATGGCGATGATGGCGAGACGCGCGAAAGTCGAGACGAATCGACGCGACATCGAAACGGAATGAGGCACGGCACGGTGCACGGCGGATCCCCTCTAGAGGTTTCCTTGCAATGCGCTGAAACGCGTGAATGTGCCTCATTCCGAACGTAAAAAAGCATGCAGCCGGAGCGCGAACTCAAGGGGACGAATTGGCTGTCACCGCGTCCATTGTTCCGTGCCTTCGCAAGCGTCTTGCAAGCCCATTCGACTTCGCTGCGCGAAGCCTGTCCCGAGCGCAGGCGAACGGCTCAGGGCGAACGGAACTTACCTGCTGTTTGCGGGCCGCATCAATAGTCAGTCGAACGAGTTCGCGAAAATGACGTCGGTGCAGGCGTCGACCTGCGCTGCATCGACGACCACATTGAACGCGTCGCCCGCCGCAAGTGCGGCATGGCCGAAGATGCGCCAGTGCCCGGCGCTGTAATCGAGGTCGAAGCCGTAGTCGGTCGACACCGCTCCAGATATGCGCGACACGTGTGGGCGCGCGCACGGCTTGTTGTCGAGCAATGGGTGATAGAGGACCAGTGCACCGCCGGCAGTTGGCGTCACCGCGCGGAATGCGTTGGGGCTTGCTTCCTGCGCATAGATGTCGAAGCCGAGCGGCAGTGGCAGGTCGGTACCGTCGAGGTTGACGGCGAACCAGTGGCCGAAGTAGGTCAGCCCCACTTGATGCGGGTTATAGACCGATGCTCCGCCGGCGCTCCAGTTCTGCGTGACAAGTACGATGCGGTCGGGCAGGGAATCGGTCGACGTGTTGTCGATGCGCGAGACGGAGCCGCTGCTGTTGCCGGCGTCGGCGACGTGGACGAATGCGCCGGCACCCACCGCAGGTGCAAACACGTCGAAGTGCGCGCCGAGCGGCATCGCGACCGAGTTCTCCGCAAACAGGCGCCAGAGGCCGCCAAAGTAATAGACGCCGAACGGCGGCGAATACAAGACGCCGCTCGGGTCGCCGTTGGAGTAGTTGGAGGTGGCGATCGGCATCGCCGCGGCGATGCCGTTGACCGAGGCGTTGTCGAAGGCGGTGATGTAGCTGCCGGAAACGACGTTGCTCGCGGTTGCCGTGTGGCTGAATGTCACGTCGCCGAACTCGTACGCGCCGATGTCGCCGATCCCACCCGCGCCCTTCAGGCGCCGCAGGCCGTCGGCATCGAGTACCGGCAGACCGTTGAAGATGATGCCGAGGCCGACCGTCGCGTTGTCGCTCGCATCGATGCCGGGCGAGTCGCTGCGCAGGCGCGGGATGTCGTCCGACACCAGCTTCGCATCGGTGGTGATCGAGTGCACGCCAAGCGTCGCAAGGTTGCTGCCGGAGTTGATGAGGTTGTAGTCGTTCGTCATCGCCGGCGCGTGCGCGCCATCGATGTACAAGCCGACATTCGCACGCACGAGGTTGCTCGACATCAAGCCGGTGATGCGCGATGCCGCTGGTGCGCCGCTGTAGGGTCCGGCGTAGAGGCCCCAGGTCACGCGGGTCACCGTGTTCTCGACCGCCTGCGCACTGAGCGTGCCGGCGTTGACCAGATAGCGCAGACCGATCGCATCGGCGGAACCATTTCCGACGACGACGTTGCTGTAAGCGCGTGCATTGAATGAGACCGGATCGGCGGAGCCCAAGCCTTCCGACGCGACGATCGAACCGAACCCGAATGCGCCGCGCACCTCGTTGCCGAAGATGCGCGCGGTGCCTGCGCTGCCGATGCCGGCGTAGTCGGCGAGGATGCCGGCGCCGGGCGTCAGATCGGCGGCAACGCATTTCACATGGTTGAAATAGGCATCGCCGTTGAGAGTGCCGCCGTGCGCGGCGAGCGTGATCATGCCGCCGAATGCTGCTGTCGGAACGCCGGTGATGCGGTTGTCATAGACGATCGCGTTCATCGTGCCGCTTTGCACTTCGACGCGGATGTAGTTGGAGGTCGGCAAACCGGCATATGTCAGTGTCAGCCCGCGCAGGTCGATGTTCGAGGTGCCGGTGCCGCGATAGTTGACGTAGACGTAGCCGTCGGTGAACGACAAGCCACTGACGGCGACGGTGCGATCGCCGGAGATCGAGCTGCTGGTGATGCTGAGCCAATGGCCGGGACCGAACGCCGGGTGGTATCCCACGGCCGGCGCCAGCGTGCGGTCCCTGTCGTAGAGGCTGATGTCCTCGGCGATCGTCGTAGTGGCAATCTCGATGCGATCACCATTCCCGGTTCCGTCGATGCAGGCCTGCAGCGTGGTGTTGCACGGGGCCGCACCCGGCCAGGTGAGCGTGGTGGCCTGCGCCGCACCAATGGATGCCAGCAAAAGGCCGGCGAGCGCAACGGCGGCGAAAAGTTGTTGAGCAATGGAACGTGACATGAGGATGGCTTCCTGCTGTGGACTCCTGTGCCCTAGCGCAAAAGGGCGGTTGGGGAGGACACGGCAATGCTCATCCGTCGCCCTGACCCACGCGGAACCTCAGTCGCGCAGGCCCTTGGCCGCCACCAGCAGATCCGGCGGTGCGAACGCCAACGCGGCAAGATCCTTGCGCGCCTTGAGCGCTGCCGCCGCTGCCGATGCTTCACCGTGCAGGCAGCCGGCGCGTTCGACGGCCAGCCACACGAGATCGACGCGTCCGCCTGGACCGGCGGCTGCCAGCTCCTTGCCGGCGGTATCCATCTGCGGCAGCGCCCACGCGCAGTCGCCGCGGGCAGCCGCAACACGCACGGCCGCCAGTCGCACCTTGCCCAGACGCGGATGTCCGGGCGGATACGCTTTCTCAGCGGCAGCGAGCGCGGCACTCGCCTGAGCCTGCGCACGGTCCAGCTGGCCTTGCTGGCGCAGCACGCTCGCGAGCGCCGATTGCGCCAGCAGCGTGTCCTGATGCCCGGCGCCGAGTTTGGCGACGAGCAGCGCATGCGCCGCCTCGAGTTCCGTCAACGCGGCGGCACCGTGGCCGCGTTCGGCGAGGATGCTGCCGAGGCCCAGGCGCGCGATGCCGACCAGATAATGATCCGCGCCGACGGCGGCGATGGTCGTGTCGACTGCCGCGCGCGCGCTGGCTTCGGCGTCGTCGTAGCGTCCGGCGGCGCGCTGCATTGCCGCGAGATTGTTGAGCATCGTCGCGACCGTGGTGTGGTGTTCGCCGTAGGCGGCACGCGCGGTCTCCAGCGCTTCGCTCAGGCGCGCGATCGCGTTGTCGAGATCACCCTGCTCATAGGCAAGCACTGCGAGCGAATTGAGGCCGGTCGCCACCGCCGGATGGTGTGGCCCGAGCAGCTTGCGCTCCATCGCGACGGCATCGGTGATCAGCGTCACCGCGCGCTCGCGCTGGCCGGTACGGCGGAGCGCGGTGCCAAGATTGAATGCGCTGTCGGCGATGTCCGGATGCTCCTGACCAAGCAACACGCGTCGCGTCGCGAGGGCGTGTTCGAGCAGCGCGACCGCCGCCTTGGCGTCGCCTTTCTGCAGCAGCACCACGCCGAGATCGTGTTCGATCGTTGCGGTTTGCGTGTGCGTTTCACCGTGATTGGCGTGCGCCAGATCGAGCGCTTCCTGCAGCGTGGTGGCGGCGCCCGGCACATCGCCATCGCGGAAGCGGATGCCACCGAGCGCCCACAACACGCGTTCGCGTGTCACGCCGTCGCCTTCATCCACTTGCGCCAGCGCCGCCTGGGCAAGCGCGCTGGCTTCCTTCAGTTCACCGTGCTCGGACAGGACATCGGCCAGGCGCATCTGGGCATCGACGCGCTGCGCTTTGGGCGCGATGAGCAGCGCCTCGCGCAGGTCGTTGCCGGCTTGCGCGTAGTCGCCGAGCGCCGCTTGCGCGCGGCCGCGCTCGACCAGGGCACGCGTGCGTCCGGATGCATCGAGGCTGCCGGCGGCCGCGCGTTCGGCGAAAGCCAACGCCCGCGGATAGTCGCCGAGCTGGCGGTACGCGGCGGCGAGTTCGGCGGACAGTTCCGCTTCCAGTTGCGGTTCGCTGGCGAGCACTTCGGCCAGGCGTGCCGCACCGCGATCGACCAATTCGCGCGCCGACACCGTGCGTCCCTTGCTTTCGTCAGGCGTCACCGCGTTGAACATCGCCAGCACGAAATTGCGCACGCTGTCGGCGCGCAGTGCCTGCGCGCGCGCCGCCCGTGCCTGCCACAAGGTTGCCGCACTGCCGGCGACGATCGCCAGCGCGAAAGCCGCCACGACCGCGATCGCGATTCGGTGGCGACCGATGAACTTCGCCGCGCGATAGCTTCGCGAGTCGGCTCGCGCACGGATCGGTTCGCCGGCCGCATGACGGCGCAGTTCTTCATCGAGGTCGGCCGCGCTCGCATATCGTTCGGCTGGATCGCGGCGCAGGGCCTTGCCGATGATGAGGTCGAGTTCCTTGTCGAGATCGCGCCGCAAGGCGCGCGGCTCGCTCGAGCGTGCTGCCGCAACGGCGACCGCAGCGGATCCCGTCACGGTCGAGGAGGGTGCGCGAAGGCTGCCATCGTCGCGCCACTGCGGGCGGCCGCCGGTGCATAGTTCATGCAGCAGCACACCGAGCGCGTAGACATCGGTCGCGGTCGTCACCACGCCGCCGCTGACCTGCTCGGGCGCCGCGTACGCCGGTGTCAGCCGCCGCGCTTCGGTCCGGGTCGCGTCGGTATCGGTGCCGGGTCCGAGCAGTCGCGCAATGCCGAAGTCGAGCAGCTTGAGGTTGCCGTCCGCGCTGACCAGGATGTTCGAGGGTTTGAGGTCGCGATGCACGACCAGGTTGCGATGTGCGTGGTCGACTGTCGTGCAGATCACGCGAAACAGGCGCAGGCGCGCCGCCAGTTCGAGTTTCCTGATGTCGCAATGATCGGTGACCGGCTCGCCATCGACGTATTCCAGCGCAAACCAGGGCACGGCTTCGTCGGTGAGGCCGCCATCGAGCAGGCGCGCGCGGATGCTCCAACCGCGCCAGGATCGCGCGCTCGCGCACGAAACGTTCGCGCTCGTAGGCGTCGTACAGCCCGTGGCGCAGGATCTTCACTGCCACTTGTTGCTGGTAGGCGCCGTCCTCGCGCGTCGCTGCGAACACGGTCGCCATGCCGCCCGCGCCGATCGCGCAACCGATGCGCCACGCGCCGAGGCGCCGGCCTTCAAGGCCTGGTTCAGGCTCGATCAGCGCTGCGGCGAAACGGCCACTGCCGGCGTCGAGCGATCCGTGCCGCGACGCTTTCGCCAGCAGCTCGCGCAATGCATCGCGCAATTCCGCGTCATCGATGGTGGCGAAAAAACGCGCCTGCGCTGCTTCATCGAGATCGAACGCGTGATCGAACAACGGCCCGAGTTCGAGCCAGCGTCGCTCGATCGGGCTGATGCGTTCGCTCATGCCATCGCCTCGCGCAGGAACACCTGTGCGCGGGCCCAGTCGCGCACCACGCTGCGCGGAACGATGCCGAGCGCGCTGGCGGTTTCCTCCACCGACAAGCCGGCGAAGAAGCGCAACTCCACCACCTGCGACAGCCGCGGTTCGAGCGCGGCGAGGCGATCGAGCGCGCAATCGAGTGCGAGCATCTCGGCAGCAACGTGGTTGACCGGAATGTCGGTGTCGTCGATATCCAGCAGGGTCTCGTTGCCGCCGCGCTTGATCGCGCTGCGTCGGCGCGCGTGGTCGACCAGGATGTGCCGCATGGCGGTGGCGGCGTAGGCGTAGAAATGCGCGCGGTCGGAAAAGCCGGGCATGCGATCGACCAGGTCAAGCCATGCCTCGTGTACCAGCGCGGTGGTGTTCAAGGTCTGCGCGCCGCGCTCGCCGGCCAACTGCCGCCGCGCGAGTTCGCGCAGGCGCTGATAGACGTGCGGCATCAGGGCTTCGCCGTCGGCCAGGCGTGGAGGAATGTGCTCGTTCGAATCGGCGTCGGTCATCGGCAAACCCTGCGTGCACCGATGCTATCGCAAGCGATTGCCTTGCGCGGCTACTTCACACAAATGGCGGGTCGGATTTCTGACAGCCTTCGCCATACTCGCCAGTTCGACGCGAGTCCATGCGCTCGCACCCTTGCATTCGAATCAGTGTCGGGCGTTGCCTTGCAGGCCAAGCAGGTGCGGCAAGGGACGCCGGGCATGTCCGCTGCCAGCGCCGGTGCCGCTGCGTGCGCTCAATTGGGCGTTTACGTGGCTACCGAACGCAATGCCAGACAGGGCGACAAGGTTCCTGATCTGCATCCTGAAGGTCTCGGGCGAATCGGCAATTTGCGCCTACGCCTGGCCGATGGGTGCGCCAAGAGCGGAAAATGGACGCTTGCGCCATCGTGCGTCGACTCACCTGGTCGGCATTGCGCTGCGTGCCCTGACAGGTCGACGGGCGGCTTTGCCGTCCACATTCATGACCGAGGGCCTGTTGCAGGGGCAATCCATGTTGATGACGACCGGCAGTCCTGGCGCCGGAGCACCGCGCGGACGGTCGCTCCGTCACTTCTCAATCTGTACCCGCCACGCCCCGGCGTCGGTCCGCCGGCGCTCTGCGTGCCGTGCGAAGTTGAACGCGGGCATGGGTTTCCGTGAAATGTCCGGTTTGTGGTCGCTTTGGAGTTTCACTAGGCACGCCCGGCCGTGAGCGCTTCGCCCAGGTCGCACTGCAGAAGGATGAGGAAGGACCATGAAACCGATACGATCCGCACGCACACGCATCTGCCGACCCAAGCCCAATCGGCCCACAGGTGGTTCATGCCTGCAGCGTGCGAAATGGCTGTCCAGCGCCTTGCTGCTTGCGATGGCGATGCCCGCCTGCGCGGACATCTACAACGTCAACATCGGTACTGATGTCGGCCAGGATCCCGCCGTCACCAACGCGTGTGCCAACCTCGGCAACCACGCACAGTGCAGCTTGCGCGCGGCGATCACCATCGGAAACGCGCGCAGCGGTATCCACACCATCAATATCAGCGTGCCCTTGATCACCGTGGTAAACGGCGGATTGCCGCAGTTTCGGGCGCCGTTCACAGTCAATGGCAACCACGCGACCATCAACGGCAATGGTCACGGCTGCCTCGACCTGACCGATTCGGGTACGGCTGCCGTCGGTCACAGCGACGGTGCGACCGGGTCATCCATTCTCAACCTCGTGATCGGCAACTGCAGCGGCGCAGGCATCAGCGCGAACGGACATGACTACATCTTCACTGGCAACTACATCGGCGTGAACACGAGCGGCCTCGTCGCCATGCCGAACGGTGGGGACGGCATCTCGGTCTCCGCTTCGCACGTCTATCCGGATACCAGTTCGAATTTCCTGCTCAACCTCTACAACGGCTTCCCGGTGCAGCCGGTCGACGCGTCGCAGATCAACGCGTTCTCCAACAATCTGGCCACCGCGCTCGCGTCGCTGGACCCAGTGCTCATCAGCAACAACGTGATTTCCGGCAACGCCCAGAACGGCATCGAAATCTTCAGCCAGAATCTCGCCGCAGTCACCGTGACCGGCAACATGATCGGCACCGACTTCACCGGCAATGTCGCGATTCCGAATGGCGCCAATGGCGTGCATATGGTCGGATCGACCTTCGGCAACCTGATCGGCCCGGGCAACGTCATCAGCGGCAACGGCGCGAACGGTATTCATGTCGAAGCAGGTGCCGTATTCCTGCCCAACTTCATCATGGGCAACCGCATCGGCCTGAGTGCGACATTACCCAACGCGCACATTGGCAATGCCTTGAGCGGCATCGCCACCGACACAAAACCCGACACCAGCGTGGCGAGCTTCAACCCCAGCCTCACCTCGCTCGTGATCGGTCCGGCCAACCTGATTGCCGACAACCAGGGCGCTAACAACAACGCGTTTCCCGATACGCTCAGCGGTGACAACGCCGGCATCCTGATCACCGGCGCGAGCAACAGCGTGAAAGTGATCGGCAACACCATCGGTCTGGCCGAGTTCCCGACCGGCACGGCGCTCAATTCGGCCGCCTACGGCAACAAGGGCGATGGCATCATCGTGACAACCAGTGGCAATTCGATTGGCGGCGGCAACATCATCGCGGCCAACGCACGCCATGGCATCGTCGTCCGCGGAAGCGCTACGGCCAGCACGAGCATCACCGGCAACTCGATCGGCGTCAGCCCGGCATTCGCCGGCAACCTGACCCTCGGCAATGGCGTCGACGGCATCCATATCGACGCGGCCAGCGCAACGACTGTCGGCGGTCCCAACGGCAGCGATGCGAATACCATCGCGGCCAACAAGCGCAACGGCATCAAGCTGCGCAATGGCGGTGGCGACCAGAACGGATGGAGCAACCTGTTCCAGCGCAACCGTTCCTTCCACAACGCCGTGACGACGACCGGCATCGACATCGACCTCGAGCGTCCCGAGAACGGCGTCGACGGTCCGCATTCGGAGTTCGCCCCGAACTATGCCAATCGTGATCAGGCGCCTGCGCAGATCTGTCTCGGCACCGAGGTGTCCGGCCCATGTAGCGGCACGACTGCACCGAGCAGCAGTGGTGGCACCACCACGTTGAAGTGGGCGCTCGAGTCGCATGGCCCGGCGAATTTCCGCCTCGAGTTCTTCGCGATCAATGCGGCGACCACGATGGCGGCGTCATCGATGACCTTCCTTGGCGAGCAACTGGTGTCGACAGACGCGACCGGCAAGCCGGCGAACGGCGGTGCTTGTGCCGCAGGGCGCTGCATCGCGACGCTGACCGGCGTGGCAGTCGGAAGCCGGGTCGTGATGACCACCACCGACATCACGCCGCTCACGGATACGCCGGCAGGTGGCGGTGGCTGGCAGGCGCAACTGAAGTGCTTCATCGGCAACAACGGCATCATCCTCGCCGCTTGCAAGACGAATGACACTTCCGAATATTCCAATGCGGCGCCTGTCCTGGTCAGCGACACCATTTTCAAGTCCGGGTTCGAGTGACTTGTGGGGGCGGGTTCGTTCGCAGGTGTGCGGGGATGAACCCGACCCGACTCCGTAGAGGGTTGGCAGAGCTCAGGCTCGGTTCGTGCGTCGCATGGGTCTTGCTGATGTGCCTGTCCAGCACAAGGATTTGTCTGGCCGTGGAGACGTTTGAAATCGATGCGCTTGATCTGGCGCTGATGAAACACGCGGCCATCAACTGGGACCCGACCGAGAGCGGCGCTCCAACCATTGACCCCGCGTGTCCGTTGGGATCGTCGTCGATGGAATCCGATGTTTTGGCGTTGGCTCACTCCAGTGGCCTTCCTCTCAGCGCCGGCGGTGTCCAATCACGTTTTGATCGGCTCAGTTCCACCCTCGAGATTGCCCTCAGGATCGGGGTGATCGAAGCGGGTGAATATGAATCGCCTGACAGACTGTTCGGCTGCCGATCGCCTCTCGACGCGATGAGTCGCGTTGACCTTTTGCACACCGAAAAGGTGACGCTGACAAAAGCTGCTCGACGTCAGGCGAGCGTTCGCTTGCTACTGACAAAAGAACACCTTGCCTTGCTGCGCAATGCGATGGTGAGGACAACCGATTGGGCCGATGAGCTCGACGACGCCAACTTGATCACGACGCCGGGCATCGATCCCAAACGCCCTTACGGCGAAATGACAAATGTCTTGCTCGACATTGCGCGCCTCCTGAATGTTCCACAGGCACCTGGCCACGAATTTTCAGCGGAGGAAAAGAGGCGCCTGCTCGCTCTCCACGAAGACATGCGTTCCGCGCTGATCGTTTTTCTTGCGAACGTCAAACTGCCTCTGGGTAAATATCAGGTGAACCAGGACGGTCACTGGGAACGGGAAAAGTAAATCGTGTTTTCATTAATGGGGATCGGATGTAATTCTTGTACGGTGCACCATGTGCGGGTCTGAGAAAACGGGAACGCCTGAACATTTCGCCAGCGCCTGTCGATAATCGTTCAGGGAAGGCCTTGACGAACCAGGGCGAGCCCGCCGATCGGGGACACTTGTCCACATGACGAAATCAACCCTGGATCTTTCCGGCGACCATTGCAGTCACCTCGATCACTGATGGAGATCAGCCACCGTCAACGCCGACGAATGTAGATTCCATTTGCGCCATTGAACCGGTCAGATCGTCGAGCCGCGTTGAGTCCGTAGAAGTGCCAACCGACAGCCCAAGGGCGGTTGCATACAATTTATTTGGGAAATCTGACCATGTCAAAAAGAATGACAGACGAAGAGATACGCGATACCTACGAGCTGTTCATGCAGAATGAGGACTTTCTTCTATCGAATTCCGGCGACACGACGTGCAGCAACTACTACGTCAGCCATTGGCCGGCCATTGAAGAGAACGTAAAGAAAGCGTCAGCGTTGCTGGATGGATGTCGTGTTCGCAGGCTCTACTTCCACTTGCATAGAAAAGCGTTTCTGCCGGGTAAGGAGATAGAGAAGCACTACGCCGACTGGGAAGCTGCCTATCGGGAGCAAATGCTGCTCATGGGCAACACTTACCGGAAAACCAACATGAGCCGGATGCAGGCTCTCATGGTCTATGGTTTCGATGGGCATATTGAACTGGATAGAAACGTTGGGTTCTCCGACTACGCGCTCTTCCGAGGGGTATGGAAGACATATTCGGCTTTTCAGCGGTCACTCAATATGCTGGGAAAGCCCGCAAAATTCATCTTGTTTTCACAGAACGAGAAAGTAACCAATCGTCTGTGCAGTCTGCTGCGGGCCATCGAATTCTGTCCGGTCGAGGGTTGGTACCCGGAAATGAAAGATAATGAAGTGGACTTGGAAGTCTATTCCCAGGCGTTCTGGGGCTCGATTTTCACGTTGCTGTTGTGCAGTTCGCCTAAAGCAGTCCAGTTGCTCAACGAGTTCAAGGCTCGCGATAGATTGCCCCATCGGAGCTTAATGATGAGATTTCTCGGTGAATTCGAGGCTGCGGCAAGTAACTCAAGCGGCCGATCCAGTTCTGAGGCGCTGGAGGGTTGAACGTGGTGGGGAGCAAATGAGCAGGATTCGGATATTCGCCGTCGGCCGGCAAGGCTGTGACCGCAAAGATCAACGATGATGACAACCCATCTCCACTCATTGGATAAAGCCTCTATGAAAAAGCACATTCCATCGCTCATTTTGCTGCTGCTGTTGGCGGCGGTGTCTCGCACGGGTATTGCGGAGGAAATCGCCTGCAAATCGGTCGAGACAGAAGCCGATGGATCCTCTTCCGGGCAGAGCGCCAAGCTCACGCTCGTGGATGGCCGCATCGTTGGCCTTGCTGTTGAGAGTTTCAATGCATCGGGCGAGGAGGGCGGCGCCTATGTATGCAACCTGGACACCGCCGATGCGGGTTCGCGCTCCACCTGGTCCGTTTCCGGCAACACGACAGAGCTGGAGGTCGTGACGATGGGAGAGAAGTCGCGGGTCCAGGTAAAACACACCAAGGGTTCGTATTTGCTCAACCTCGAGGAGGCAAATCGCGTCTATTGTGGCTTTGGAGCTGAGTGGCCTGCGACCATTGCGATTTCTGCTGCCAGCAAAAAATGCCTGGTCAAATAGCGGCCGTGTTCCGTTTCCGCCTTGGTGGACGCGGGTGTGCGTTCATACGTGAACCGATGCGGAGATGACCATGCGATTTTTCTGCGTCTACGACCATCATCGATTGCGTTGAGTCGAACAGGACAGGCATGCACACGTGGCTTCAGCTGAGCGTATCGATCGGCGTTTCGGTCCTCGTCTCAGCCTGTATTCCCGCACGTTGGCGCCTGCGGTCGATGGCCGCCTGGTTGCTTTTCCCAGCGTTCGTCTACTGGGCGATAATTGCCGTGGAGTTGCTCACCCGACCGGTCGTCGACCACGCGCTCGGCACGGCGGTGTTTGGATTCCTGCTGACAGGTTCAGTCGTTGCGATTCCGTGGCTTGTGCTATGCCTGATCGGTTTCGGGATTGGTTTCGTTCTTCGCCGCCGCCTTCTTGGCCATGCCGACCGCCCTGACGCAGCCCGCAGTGCGCAGCAGAAAAGTCCTTTGGCATCCCGAGAAGAAACTGCCCGGGAATCACAAGGCGAACCATCCGATGTGTCCACCGTGGTCACTCAAAGCGGAAGAGTCTTCGCACGAGCCCCGTTCATCGCACCCGCACAGGCCACCGATTGGCGCGAGGCGCACATCGGGTTCTGCAACAGCGGGCTGAGACTCATGGGTATCGAGGTCTGGAAGAGCGAATGGCGTTCGCTCCGATGGCCGCCACTGCGCTTGCCGCACCCGGCCCACCGACATCAGATCCATCGCTACGACGTTTACGAAATCGGTCCGCCAGAGCGGGCCGTTCGTTTTGCAGCGGCAGAACTCTCCAATGGTGTCTGGGGTTTCTACGTACCAACGCCACCGCCGACTGACGCGGGCGAATCCGCCGACGGCTCGCTGCGTTTCAGGCGCCACGGCGGTCGGCAAGTGGATGGACGCGACGATTCGAGCGAATCGTGGTTCGTGATCATCGACATCGCCAACGGGCAGGTTCTGGCGGACTGCCAGGCGTGGGAATCAAGCGAAGTGACAGCGCGGGCGGATGGCAGTCTGCTCCTGCATTTGCGATCGAATGGGTTCGATGCGCTATTCCGCCTGGTGCCGCGGGCACGATGCTTCTCCAACGTCGGCGAGCCGGGTCCCGACCTTCCGCTCTTGGCATTGGCCGGCACCATCGAACAGGTACGCCTGCTGACCTGTCGCAGCGACTGCATGCCCAGCTACCGTCGAATTTCGGCCGACGGTTCGAGTCGCGTCGACTTGCATTCGGTGGAATGGTCGAATTCCTGTTGGGTGAACTCACCCCGGGTCATCGAGATCGCCAGCGGAAGAGTGGCGCTGGATCTTTGGAACACCGATTGGGACGCGACGGTTTCATTTCTGGACGGCAGCGTGGTCAGGCTGGACATGATCCGCTATCGCCGAGGCGGCAACGCCTCCCTTGAACTCGACCTCGCTGCAAATACGTATCGCCTCCATTGCGTGGGACGCGATGGAAGCGCCGACCATTCGGGCGATCTGAAATCACTCGCCGATGCGTTATCGGGTCTTTTGGTTTCGAGTGCTGAAGATCAGGTGCAGGCCGGGCCGACAGGCGCGAGTCCACGCCAGGATGCTCCGCCTTCGCCACTTGCCGCATGGCGAACCGCTGTACTGATTCTGGTCGCGGCGATGATCGCAATCGTGCTGATCGGTTTCATTGCGCGGCAGTCAGACGCGCCGGTCAGGCAGAAGCTAGACAGCGTGCCCGTGCTGCGCATTCCTTGAGTCTCGAATCGGCGAGTCACGGCCCCGTCGAATAGGGAAACGAATCGGCTCCGTTTGCGGGCATAGCCTGTCGCTGCTTCGCCGCGGTCGTTGGTCCGCTCAGCCCTGCGCGGTCTTCGCGCATAGGCGTCGCGGCCCGCAATGACTCTCGTACGTGGATACGGCGCCGGTCAGATCGTCCGCCGCCGTCGCAGCGCCGGCGCTGCCGATCAAAGCGCGACACGTCGCCCTGCTATCCGCCGGCCGGTTCAGACTTCTGCCGGTCGCCTGCACCGCAGCCTGTCGTTACCGAGGGATGCTTGTCAAAAATGTACACGCGTGCGGCCTGCCGCGATGCCAAAACACGGAAGCCCGCCTTCCCAATGCATGGCACTCTTCTTGCTGGTTCGCACGCGTGCACGTTTCACGGCTTCGGTGTGAAGCAGGATATCGTGCGCTCGCTCCGTCGCCGCAAAGGCGATGGCTCTCTATCGAAACGAAAAGGAGATTCCATGACGAACATGTTCCGCGCGGGTCTGCTGTGCGCCGCGTTCGCGCTGCCCGCCATTCAGGCGAGCGCCGCCGACCAATGGCACTTCAAGGTCAAGAACGCGACCGAAAGCCGCATCGTCAAGCTGCAAGTGTCCGAAGACAAGAAGGAATGGGGCGACTTCGATGTGGGTCGCGGCATCGCGCCGGGCAAGACCGAGACCATGGTCTGGGACAGCAGCACCGACAGTGAAGGATGCAAACAGTGGATTCGCGCGAAGTTCAGCGATGACACCTACAGCGAGCCGAGCAAGCAGAACTTCTGCGAAGACCTCGAAACACCGATCGAATTCTCCGAGGAGTGATCACGCGACCAAGCGCGATGGGACGCCGGCATGCCGTCGGCGTCCTCTCCTGCAATGCAGCGGCCGCCAGGTTGCGGTCGTGCCGGAGGCACGTTGTTCGTGCGATAGCGGGAACGACAAAGGGGATACCGGGGGCGGAATCATACGTTTGAACGGCGGTGTTTCCTGCGCAGGGCGACAATCTCCTTGCGCCGATCCTTAAGGTTCCCAACGCCAACGTGGACGTCGCTCAGGGCCGAACCGCCGTCACCTCGATTTCGACCAGCATGCCGGGACCCGCCAGAGCGGCGACCTGTACGGCCGAACGCACCGGCAGATTCGGTTGCTGCTTGCTCCCGCAGAATTGCACGTAGCCTTTCATGAATCCGGCGAAGTCGAGCTTGCCTCCGTTGCCGGGGTCGCCGACGAGGAACGCCTGCATTTTCACCACGTCGCCCATCGAAAGATGCAGACGTTCCAGTTGCGCCTGAATCCGTCTGAGAACAGCGACGGTTTGCGTTTCGGTGTCGCCGTAGGCACCGACGCTGCCTTTGGCGGCGGATTCATCCGCGATGGGCGGCACCATGCCGCTGAGATAAACGACATTCTTTCCGGCAGGAATTTCAACCGCAGCAGAAATCGGGAAATAGCTGCCGGGAATCGGATGGCGCGTGACCTGCGGCGCTGGCGCTCCCCACGCGGAAGTGCAGATCAGCAACGGCAACCATGCGAACATCGCGCGTTTCATGGCGATTCCTTTTTCGGTGCATGCAAGGCAGCGACATCGGCGGCGCTCAGCTTGTCGGCGTAGTGATTGCCAAAACTGATTCGCACGTAGTTGACGACTTTGGCGATCTGCGCGTCGTCGAGGCCGACGCGGACCATGGCCTCGAAGCCCTGCAAGTCGTGGCGTACAACGAAGGAAGGCATGTCGCGCCGCCCGTTCAGCACGACAGAGGCCATGAACTGGGCCGAGGCAAGATTCTGGTCTATAGCCAATGCCGAGTAGATTCCGGCACCTGTGGCTCCGTGCGCGTCGGGCATATGACAGCCTTGGCATATATGCTGGAAAATCTGTTCGCCACTGGCGTGGGCAAGTTGGTCGCCACTTAGAATGCGCTGCTCGGCGGTCTGCGCCTGTCGCGCACCGGGCATCAGCCATGCCGTCGCCGCGAAGAGCCAGCACAACGCGGACAGGTAGCCCCGGGCTGCGGTTTTCATGCGGCGCCTCCTGCAACAGCACGCGCATGCACGCGCCCGATTGCATCCAGTGCCGAGGTCACTGCGCCTTCCTGCCACGCTGGCAAATAGGACGCATGCTCGCCAGCCAGAGCAATCCGGCCGTCAATCCGGCACAGATTGTCGCAATGCGTGGCGCGGGAATCTTCTGTCCATTCGCCGAAGCACCCTATCGTGAATGGGGAGCGATGCCAGGCCACGGCAATACCGTTCTGGAATTCCTTTTCATATTGCGGATGGATCTGATTGCCCAGACGCACTGCTTCTTTCACACGCTCGGCCGGACTCAGCGCCGCGAACTGGAAAGCAGCCGGCCCCCAGTTGTATGCACCCAGCAGCACGCCCGGGCCGCGATCGAAGAAACCATACGACGGATAGCTGATATTGAAAATCGGCAGGTCCGCGTGCGTGATTCCTCCGTAGATGTACTCGTCCTGTTCCCAGAAGCGACGCTTGAATTGCAGGCCGATGTTGGTCGATGCCGCATACGGCACCGCGGCAATCGCGGCGGTCATCGCGTCGCCCACATTCATCGGAATCTGACCCAGAATCGACAACGGAATCGTGCAGATGCACCAGTCCGCGCGCGCGTGGCGCGTAGTTCCGGGATGCCGAGCATCTTCGTAGTGCGCGGTAACGCCGTGCTCATCCTGCGCGATGCGCGTGACCTTGGCGTCGTACTAGAGGGCCGTCGAGCTCCTTGCCGAAGGCTTCGCCCCCGCGGCCCATGCCGCCAACCGGCTGGAACAGCGTGGTCTGGCATTCGTACACGTCACGGATGAACAAGGTTTGCCACAGGTGCGAACGCGACACGTCTTGCGGCGACAGGGGTTGCGAAGGCACGGGCTTGCCGCCGAGCCCGCCGCCTGGATCACGGTCGTAGCCGCGACTTGCCCTGCTGCTCTCGCCGCGCGCATAGCGATACTTGTTGTCGAGAAATCCCCAGCCCTGCAAGGAAGCGAGCAGCTTGTCGGGATCTTCCGCGGTCAGCGGCGCATCGAGTCCGTGCTGCTCAATACTCTTGGCAAGCAACTAGGAAACCATGCCGCGAAAGTCGGCGTTGTAGGCGCGATAGCGCTGCGGCTTGCCGTCGAACGCGTGCTGGCTGTGCAGATAGGCGTTGTAATTGACCTGCGCGAACGGCTCGAGTTGCACACCGAGGTCCTGGCAGTAGTGCAACATGTTCTGATGATGATGCGGCAACCGCCACGAACCCGGGTTGATGTACAACCCCTGGTCGAATTCGCAGTGCTGGGTTGCTCCGCCCATTTCGGTGAACGTATCGCCTCCGCGCAACGACCAGTTGCCCCCGCATGGACGATGGTTGTATTCGAGCACCTGGACGCTGTAGCCCGCATTGCGCAATTCGTAGGCTGCGGTCATGCCGGCCATGCCCGCGCCGAGAATCAGCACCGATGCGCCCTTCGGCGCACCAGCAAGATCGAGCGGGCCCTGGTATTTCGATTCCGCCGCGAAACCCAGCGCCGTCATCGCCTGATACATGGCCGCGCCACCTGCGCTGAGGCCAATGGTGCGCAGCAGGTCACGCCGGCTCGGTGAAAATTCCCTGCGGTCATCTGCCATCGAATTCATTTCCGTTGTATACGTTGCGTACGAATCGGAATCGATGGTCTCGGCCGCAGCATACGCGCGTCCGAATCGGGAATCACCTGGCTGGAAACGCGGGGTGAGGCTGAGTTTTCAGCAAAGCCGCGCATGAAGTCGGGGGCCGCGCGGGTCAGCTACGCGCAGTGCCTGAAGTTTGCCCACGAATCATTTCGATCGATCAACGATCTGCATGCTGATTGAAGGAGCAGTGCACGCACCATGCGGTCATTCCTCACGGGTTGCGAAGCCAGAGGAGACCACGCCCTGCGTGCCAGCTGAGTATTGCAAGCGTGTCTGAGCGCCACGTTCGATCCGATGCATGCGTTGCGGCGCCGACTGTTGGTGAGGGCGGTTGACGCGATGATTCGCGGCAGGCGCCTGACACGCATGGATTTGGCGCATGCCTGGCTCTGCTCAGAGCGAATTCGCGCGCCCGTGAAGGCGCTCGATCGATTGCTCGGCAATTTTCATCTGCATGCCGGAAACCTAGGGGGAATCCGAGCTCGTATCTGCTGCGTGCGCCGACGGCCATCGGCGCAAGAAATGAGCCGGGTTCATTTGCTGACAGGAAGACATGATTTTTTCCACGCCAACCACCTCGGAACAAGGTGCTCTGACTCTGAGGTATCCCCCAAGGGATTGTCACTGTTTAAAGGTGTCCGTCGAACTGGTGTGCTCCCATCGCGTCCCTTTTCTTGACTACATCGGTCGGCTTTTGCGCTTGGCGACGGGTGCGCCGATCGCTGGTCCTTCGAAGCCGTCACGGAAAATCGCATCGCTTTCTACGGCGAAGGTTTGCATCGCTTCGAGGGCGGGAAGGAAGTTCGCATCGCCCACCTGGTTCGCTGCGAGGGTGCAAACTCCGACGGAGACGAGATGGAGCATGTTTGCGGTGACCGTACAGAACGATCCCGTCGACGAACTGAATGCGACGGTGAGGCCGGAACTTGCCGTTGCAGTGAGGGCAAAGTCAGCCATGCCCACGGCGAAGGGACCGCCGGGTGGAGGGAAGTTGATGCTCTGCGCGGTCCGGTCGACGCTCAGACAGTAAGCCTGCGTCTTGTAGTAGGGGCCGCCCGAAGTCAACGGCGTGCTGTCGGTAGCGACAGCCCTGAAGCAGAAACTGCCCACGCTCAGCGGCGTCCCGCTCAGCAGTCCGGCATTGCTCAGGCTCATCCCGTCGGGTATGGAGCCAGAACTCACTCCGAATGAATAGGGACTGGTACCACCACCGCCGGTGAGTTGCTGGATCGGGTAGGTCGTCGAACGATTGCCGACGGGAAGCGTCGTCGGCGTTATGTTGATCGTTGGCGGCGGAGGAAGCTGCTTCAGTTCCCAGAAGCCACGCCCGAAGGCTGCCGCGCGCACGATGGTCGAATCAGGCGAAACATAGACGTCGGTGGTATCGACGAGAGGCAGCCCGTACCCCGAGCGCGTCCACGTGGCGCCGGCGTCGGCGGATTGATACAGGCCGAGGTATGTGGCCGCGTATAGCGTTGCCGTGTTGTTCGGGTCATTGGTGATCTTGTTGACCGGGATGCCCTGCGGAAATCCGGAGGCCGCGCTGTCGATTGCCGCCCAGCTGGCACCGCCGTCGGTGCTCTTCCAGACATGAGTCGCCGTACTGACCGGAGCCACCGAACTCACGTAAATGGTCAGAGGGTTGGCCGCATCAAACGATATCGAGCTCAAGCTGGACGAGTTGTTCGGCAACACACCGGAGACAAGACTCCAGTTGGCGCCGCCGTTGCCGGACAGAAATATACGACCGCCGTTGGCGACCAAGCCGAGCTGGCTTGACGAGGATTTTGCCGCGCCGATATTTCTCAGCGAGAACCCTGTCGTGGGCAGACCAGCGACACCCAGCGCGGACCAAAGCGTCGCGTAGTTCGTCGTCTTGTAGGCTTTTCTTTCCGTCATCGTGAACATCGTGTTTCCGGTCGCATCGCCAAGCCAGGGCACGAGCTTGGTAAAAAAGCTGTTGACGCCTGGGTCGGAAACGATGCCACTGTTGGCAAGGTGAAACGTTGCCCCGCTGTCGCTGCTCTTGTAAATCTGCGTGTACTGGACAGACCCGAGCATGAGGGTTGCGTTGCTGGCGTTGATGTCGCTGCCGACGCCGTCCCCGCCGACCGCCTGATTGAACGTCGACGTTGCGCCGGAGCGAACGCGCGTTCCGGTGTCCTGCAGGCCCCCGATGACGGCGTCCGGATTGCTCAGCGAAGAGCCGATCGAGTACGCCATATGATCGATGATGCCGACGTTGAGGCTCGAATCCCAGGTCTGGCCGCCATCCGTGGATCGGAAGATGCCGCCATCGTTGCCGACATACAGGTGGCCCGCCGCATCGAAAACGCCGCAATGGAAGTCCGCGTGCAGGTAAGGCAGACCGCTGCCCAGCCAGCTGGAGATCTGGCTGAACGTTGCGCCTCCATCGGTTGTCTTTGCGAACAGCAGTGAGCCGCCGAAGTACACGGTTTGCGGATCGGTCGGACTGACCATGATCAACTGGTCATACCAGCCCTGCCCGGTGAACAGCGTGGCCAGCGTTTGGTTGTACGAGTCCGGATTGATCAGCGGCGCGCTCGAAACACCCAATGCCGTCCATGAATGACCCGCGTCGGTGGACTTGAAGAGGTCGGCAAACTCGTCGCTGAAATCTTCAGCGAGCGCGTAAAGAACGGTGCGGTTGCCGGGCGCTGCGGCGAGCGTGATGCGTGCAACATTCTCGATGCCGCTGGCTTGAGCCCATGTAGCACCTTGGTCGCTGCTCCAGTAGATCTCTCCGTTGCCGGTCGTCGCGTTGACAATCGACATCGCGTAGTTGTTTCCGCCGGTCCATTCGATGCTCCAGACGGTTTGCGGGGGCGTATCGGGAGAGCTTGGGATGTCGACTGCGGTCCAGTTTGCACCTGCATTCGTCGATCGGAAGAGTCCGGCATTCGTGGCGGCGAAGATCAGTCCCGTCGTGACCGGGCTGGCCAGTACCTGTTGTGTGGTCGTCGCGACCGAAGTCCCGTTCATCAGGGTGATCGGTGCGGACCATGTTTCACCGCCGTCGGTCGACTTCACGAAGCCGATGCCGAATCCGTCGAACGGATCGCCGAGGCCCAGATAAAGCGTCTGCGAATCGAACGGATCCATCGCCAGCGAACCCAGCGACAGGTTGCCCAGTGTCTCGGTCATCGGCCGCCAGGAATTGCCACCGTTAAGTGTTTTCCACACGCCACCTTCCGCCGTGGCGACATAGATAATTTCCGGATGGGACGGGTCGATGACGATCGAGCGCAGCCTGCCGCTGTCGATGCCGGGTATGGGTCCGCCGTTGAATTCGAAATCCGCGCGGGTAGGTCCCAGATTGACCCATGTCGGCAAGGTCGACGACAACGGAGCGAGTTGCAGGCCACCTGGCAGCCTGCTCGCGTTCACGCGCCGCTCGCGTGCTGCGACGTCAAGAATGTAGCGCCGGTAATCAGGGGTCCAGTCGGCTTCGTACCAGGCGCGCGTCGCTTCGCGTCGCAACGTGGCGTTGTCCTGATCGGCATCCCGTTCACCAGCCGGCGATCGTGATGCGCCGGCGCACATCACAACGCAAAAGAGGACTCTCAGGAACCGGGTCAGAGTACCTATCCCGCCCGCGCACTCCACCCACGCCAAGTGCCCCGGAATAAATTGCTCTGACTCCATTTTCGTCGTGAAGCGTGACTTGCACATGCGGTAATCCTCTGCTCGCGGGACATTCAAAGGGCTATGGCTCGCGTCGCGGCGACCTTCGCTCGCTACGGCACGCAACCGGACCGACGCTAGCGCGTCCGCGCGTCCGAAGTGCGAGGGTTTCCAAAGGGATTTGTGAGGGTTTGGATGATCGACTGCACCCACCCGTTGTCGTTGACGAAACAGGCCGCTGCCACCCGGATCAGCCGAGGCAGCGTGTACTACCCGCCCAAGCCGGTGAGCGCGACCGACCTCGCGCCGATGCGCCGGACCGAGGAGCTGAATTCCGTTTGCCGGCACGCGCATGCTGCGTGACCTGTTGGCGCACGAGAGTGTGACTATGGGCCGCAAGCACATCCGCCTCATTGCGAATGGAGCAGCAGCCCCTAGGCTGCAGAGCACAGACAGGGGAGATCGAGGCCATGCACACTCAATCGCGCTGTTGTTCACATGTCGGGATGCGACGCATCGCGACCGTATTCCGTTGCCTGACGATCATGTTGTTCGGGTTTGCGGCTCTTGCCGCATCTCCGAGCGGCAACGCGGCGACGCTCAGCGTCAACACCATCGATGACGTCGTCGCCAACGACGGTCTGTGCTCGCTGCGCGAAGCGATCACAGCAGTGAACAAGGCGGCCCCGTCAGGCAACTTGAATGGTGAGTGCGCTGCCGGCGACGGCAACAACGATGAAAATCGACCTGCCTGCCGGCACGTATAACCTGACCGTCACCGGCGCCGACGAAGACATGAATGCGAGCGGCGATCTCGACCTGCGAGCAAGCATGCGGATTGCCGGTGCCGGCATGGGCAACACTGCCATCGACGCATTCTGGCTTTCCGTTGCCGCGGCTCCCGATCGCGTGCTGC
>JBDSXV010000020.1:0-7987 GCA_039926025.1 Dokdonella sp. | reverse complement strand
ACATGCGGAACGCCGAGTTCGGCTTTCAGGATCTCGGCCTGGGTACCCTTGCCCGAACCGGGTGCGCCGAGTAGAACGAGTCGCATGTTGCTCCGATGGCGCACGAAGGCGCTGCATTCGCAATGTGGATAGGGGGAATCGCGCCGGCACCAGGCACCCCTACAATGGGGGTAACGCTAGCGGCTGACCCAAACCGTGTCAAACCGCGCAAAAAAGGAGGTCGCATGAGCCAGGGCAAGTTGCTTTACGCGCAATCGGGTGGTGTCACCGCCGTTATCAATGCGACCGCCTGCGCGGTTATCGAGACGGCCCGTGCGGCCAAGGTGCCGGTGCTGGCAGCGAGGAACGGCATCATCGGTGCCTTGCGCGAAGAATTGATCGACACGCGCAAGGAAACCCGCGCCACGATTGCGGCGTTACGCCACACCCCTGGCGGCGCTTTCGGCTCCTGCCGCTACAAACTCAAGTCGCTGGAGCAGAACAGGGACCAGTACGAACGCCTGATCGCAGTGTTCCGCGCGCACGACGTCCGCTGGTTCCTCTACAACGGCGGCAACGACTCGGCCGATACCGCGCTGAAGATCTCGCAGATCGGCAAGGAGCTTGGCTATCCGATCAACGTGATCGGCGTGCCGAAGACGGTCGACAACGACCTCGCGGTCACGGATACCTGTCCGGGCTTCGGCTCGGTCGCCAAATACACCGCGGTGTCGGTTGCCGAGGCCAGCCTCGATGTCGAATCGATGTGTGAATCCTCTACCAAGGTGTTCATCGTCGAAGTGATGGGGCGGCATGCGGGCTGGATTGCTGCAGCGGGCGGCCTCGCCGCGCGCAAGGCCGGTGATCCGCCGCATCTGATCCTGTTTCCCGAAATTGCGTTCGACGAAGCAGAATTTCTTAAACGCGTGCAGGCCTGCGTCAGGAAAGTCGGCTACTGCACCGTCGTCGCCTCGGAAGGCTTGAAGAATCAGGCTGGGCAGTTTCTTGCCGAAGCTGGCACCGTCGACGCGTTTGGTCACAGCCAGCTTGGCGGTGTCGCGCCGTATCTGGCGCAATTGGTGAAAAGTAAATTGGGATACAAATACCACTGGGCGCTGCCGGATTATCTGCAACGTTCGGCGCGTCACCTCGCCTCGAAGACAGATGCGGAACAGGCGTATGCCGTGGGCAAGGCGGCGGTCGAATACGCGCTCGCGGGTCGCAACGCGGTGATGCCGGTTATCGTGCGCACCTCGGACGCGCCGTATCGTTGGAAGATCGAACCGGCGCCGTTGAGCAAGGTGGCCAACCACGAGAAGAAGCTGCCGAAGTCGTTCATCACGCGCGATGGTTACGGCATCACCGCAGCGGCGCGGCGCTATCTGGAGCCGCTGATCCGCGGCGAAGATCCGCCAAAGTACGGACGCGATGGCCTGCCGGACTATGTGCGCGTCGACAAGACGCTGGTGCGCAAGAAACTGCCTGCGTATTCGATCGCCGATCGCTAGCGAGAAGGGTTTGGCTCTGAGCGGCCCAGTTCCTGCTCGCGGCGTGCAGCTGGCGCGGTGATCAGGAACGGATGCTCGGTGAGACGATAGGAAATCCACGCGACCACGAGCACGATCGGGATCAGGGCGAATGCGAGGCCGCCCAGGCTCGCGATCGGTGGCCACTGCGAGAATCCGCTGCGAGCAGCAACCTGGATCACGACGGCGTGCCATAGATAAAGGCTGTAGCTGATGGTGCCGAGAAAGGCGAGGGCGCGGCCGCCAAAAAGCCGGTCGGCAAGTCGAACGCGCGCAGCCGCTGCGTGCACGATGAGAGCGAGGCTGGCACCGGCGCAGGTCGCGTAGGTGAAGATCCAGCGCGTATCGCCGGTGGCGAAAATGTCGCCGCGACCATCAAGGCCGCGCAAGAGCCCGATCACGCCAGTGATGCCGAGCAGCAGCAAGGCCAGATCGCGGCGCGGCGTCGGGGCCTTGCGGCGCAGGTGGAACCATGCTGCAAGCATGCCGAACACGAACTCGTCGAGGCGACCTGGCAACTGGATGATCGCCGGATACGAGAGCGGGCCGAATGCACGGTTCGCCAGCAGGAGTTCGTAGCAGAGCACGCGGAACGCCAGCACGGCGACGAGCACGCCGAGGGCGACCAGCCAGCCGCGCGCGCGCGCGAACGCCAAGCCGAGCAGGGGCAGCACGAGATAGAAATTCCATTCGATCGGCAGCGTCCACCAGACGCCGTTGAGCATGGGCGAGATACCGTCGACGAACACGAATTCCATGCTCAGGTATGCAAGCAGGTGGCGCAGGTCGACCGGCCATACGCCGCTGACCGCGAATCCCGCAAGAATCAGGATCGCCAGCTGGATGTAGTACGCGGGCAACACGCGCAGGCAACGGCGTTTCCAGAACCGGACCAGATTCGGCATCGGCCGCATCCGGTTCGCCCAGGCCAGGAAGGGCAGCCCGAGCAGGAAACCCGACAGCACGAAGAACAGGTCGACGCCGAGGTAGCCGCAGGAAAACAGCGGTGTCAGGTCGAGTCCGAGCAGGTTCACGCGCGGCTGCGCCGCCTGCATCCACAGGTGGAACAGCATGACCCAGCAGGCGGCAATGCCGCGCAGGCCGGTCAAGCCGGGGAAATAGTCGCGCCGAACGTCGACGTGCGGGTCGTGCTTCACGGGGTTGCGCGGACGCTCGGGCTGGGGAACGGCGCACCTTACAGCAGGGGGCGATAGCGCGCAGTTGCCGCCGTTTCGGGCAGCGCCGGCCGCTCGGGGATGGCGGACGGAGGCGGCCGGGATGCGCGAATTCCGTTCTGTTGCATCGCGCCAATGCGCGCTGCGCAAGGGCGTGGCTATACTCGGGGTCGGTTGCTCGCTGTTTCTCGGGGTTCTACTTCAAGTCCTGGTACGTCAAGGGAGGGTTCGATGCTGTTTCATGACCACGGTTTATTGATTGCGTTGATTTGTGCGGGGCTTGCGATTGCGTATGGTGCCTGGTCCATCCGCTGGATCCTGGCCAAGCCGGCCGGCAATCCGCGCATGCAGGAGATCGCTGCGGCGATCCAGGAAGGCGCACGCGCTTATCTGAACAGGCAATACCGCACGATCGGCATCGTCGGCGTGATCCTGTTCGTGGTGATCGGGCTGGTGCCGGCATTGGGCTGGACCACCGCGATTGGTTTTGCGCTGGGTGCCATCCTGTCCGGTCTCACCGGCTATATCGGCATGAACATCTCGGTGCGCGCCAACGTCCGTACTGCCGAAGCTGCGCGCGGCGGCATTGCGCCGGCGCTCGCGGTGGCGTTCCGCGGCGGCGCGATCACCGGCATGCTTGTCGTCGGCCTCGCCCTGCTTGGCGTCGCCGGCTACTACATGGGTCTGCTGCATTTCGGCTACACCACCGATCAGGCGTTGCATTCGCTGATCGGCCTCGCGTTCGGTTCGTCGTTGATTTCGATCTTTGCGCGGCTCGGCGGCGGCATCTTCACCAAGGGCGCCGACGTCGGTGCGGACCTGGTGGGCAAGGTCGAAGCCGGCATTCCGGAAGACGATCCGCGCAACCCGGCGGTCATCGCGGACAACGTGGGTGACAACGTCGGCGATTGCGCGGGCATGGCAGCCGACTTGTTCGAAACCTATGCCGTGACCCTCATCGCGACGATGCTGCTCGGCGGCGTGATGGCGGCACAGGCGGGTGCGAACGCGGTGCTCTACCCGCTCGTGCTCGGTGGCGTCTCGATCATCGCCTCGATCATCGGCACGTTCTTCGTCAAGGTGAGTCCGGGTGGCAAGATCATGAACGCGCTGTACAAGGGCGTGATCGTTTCGGCCGTGCTGGCGTTGGTCGCGTTCTACCCGGTGACCAAGGAATTGATGGCAGACAGCAGCTACGGCGTCTGGAACATCTTCGGCTGCACCATCATCGGCCTCGTGCTGACCGGCGCCATGGTCGTCATCACCGAGTACTACACCGCGACCGAGTACGGTCCGGTGCGCCACATCGCGCAAGCGTCGACGACGGGTCACGGCACCAACATCATCGCCGGCCTCGGCATCTCGATGAAGTCGACCGCATGGCCGGTGCTCTCCGTCTGCGCGGCAATCTGGGGCGCCTATCATCTCGCCGATCTCTATGGCATCGCGATTGCCGCGACCGCCATGCTGTCGATGACCGGCATGATCGTCGCGCTTGATGCCTATGGACCGATCACCGACAACGCCGGCGGCATCGCCGAGATGGCCGATCTTCCGCCGGAAGTGCGCGGCGTCACTGATCCGCTCGACGCGGTCGGCAACACGACCAAGGCGGTCACCAAGGGCTACGCGATCGGTTCCGCCGGTCTCGCGGCTCTCGTGCTGTTTGCCGACTACACGCACAAGCTCGGCGTCGAGCATCCGGGTCAGATCTTCACCTTCGACCTGTCCAACCATCTCGTCATCATCGGCCTGCTCATCGGCGGCCTGATTCCGTTCCTGTTTGCCTCGATGGCGATGGAAGCAGTCGGTCGCGCAGCGGGTTCGGTGGTGGTCGAAGTGCGCCGCCAGTTCAGCGAGATCAAGGGCATCATGGAAGGCACCGCCAAGCCGGACTATTCCCGCGCGGTCGACATGCTGACCAAGTCGGCGATCAAGGAAATGATGATCCCGTCGTTGCTGCCCGTGCTGGTGCCCGTTGTCGTCGCCTTCGGCTTCAAGTGGTTCGCGGGCGGTACGGTCGCCGGTGCGCAGGTGCTCGGCGGCGTGCTGATCGGCACGATCGTCACCGGCCTCTTCGTTGCGATCTCGATGACCACCGGTGGTGGTGCCTGGGACAATGCGAAGAAGTACATCGAAGACGGCCATTTCGGCGGCAAGGGATCGGACGCGCACAAGGCGGCCGTTACCGGCGATACCGTTGGCGATCCGTACAAGGACACCGCAGGTCCGGCAGTGAACCCGCTGATCAAGATCATCAACATCGTGGCCTTGTTGCTGGTGCCGCTGCTCTGAGCATCGAACGCGCGCGAAGACCTCTTCGCGCGCTTCAATGGTCGAGGCTGGATTGATTATTCAATGCTTCCACCGAAACCCCCGACTTGCTCGGGGGTTTCCTTTTTGGAAGAACCGCATTCGCAATCCGTTTGCGAATCGTGTCTGCAAAGCGATGCTATGGCCCGTCGAAACCGTCGCCGAAGATCCTGTCGAACAGGATGTGGAATACGGAGGAGGCATCCGCAGGCAGGAAGCTGCTGTCGCCTGCGTATGTCGCGGTCAGCGATGCGACGGCCACTGGACCCAGCGTGATGTCGCAGGTCGCGACACCGCTTGCGTTGGTGACGGCATTGCAGGACCCGCTCGCCAACGTGAAACCAATCGTCGCACCCGGGATCACAACCGGTGGATCGATCGACACGTCGACCAGCGTTGCCACTGCATGCGTCACGCTGCCCGTGTCGCCGGATGTCGCTGTCTGGTTCACGCTGAGATAGGTGCTGTGGCGTCCAGCCGTCCATGTCACCGGCACGCGGTTGGACGCGACGGTTGCGCCGTTGACTGTCGCGTACGCGATCAGCGTGTCCTCGCCGGCATTGCGGCCGATGTAGCCGAAAGGCGCGCCGACGCCGAAGCCGATGTAGGCGGTCGCCTGCACTGAATTCGCACCCGATACGACGATCGTTACCGGCGTGCCGAGCGGCGGCGTCGAGTGCGGGAAGAGCACGGTGAAGTGCTGCAACGTCCCTTGGGCCGCAACCGAGGGGTCGTTGTTCGGATTGACGACCAGTGCAGGATCCGGCGCAAGCTGTGCAGCCAGTGGACAGGAATCATCCGCGTTGCTCAGGCGGTAGATCGCGACGCCGACATTGAGGTAGAAGCAGCCATCGGGGCCGACGATGCGCGGCGCGCCGGCGCCGGTCTCCTCCAGTGTCGCGCCGCTGAAGTCCGGTGGCGTCAACGTCATGTCGTATGCCGCGACGGAATTGGCGTAGCCACCGACACGGCTGGCGCCGACCACCAATGTCCGCGCACCACCGCCGGGCGCGCTGCCGAGTGCGGTCACCGCAAACGTGGAATAGATGCCGGTCGATTGCACGATCGCCGGTTGCGGCTGACTCGTGCCGCTGATCTGGTCGATCCGCGCCACCACCGAGTTGTACGCATCGTTGACGTAGAGCGTACCGTCGGGCGCGAAACTCAAGCCGCCATTCGGAGAACCATTGCTGCTCGCATACACGCTGGTCGACGGACTGCCACCACCGGGGTTCGCAACGCGCCAGATCGACGCGTTGTCGGCGCCGTTGCCGAAGCAGCCGTCGGTGACAAAGAGATCGCCGCTGAGCGGATCGGTCGCGATGCTGAAGGGACAGGGGAGATTGCTCGACACCGGCGTCGCAATGCCGGTTGCGGTATTGATGCGCAGCACGGCGCCGGTCGTGAACGTGCCCGTCGTTGCAACGCGCGTGCCGTACAGCTGGCCGTCGTTGCCGACAGTCAACGCGCCGAGCGAGGGTCCGAGCGGTGTTGCCGTGATGCGGTCGGCGTTGCTCACGGTGGCGCCACCTGGCGGTACGTCGTAGACATCACCGTTGACGTAGTCGGACACATACAGGTGGTTGCCCGCACCGAACGCGATACCGCCGATGCCGACGCAACCGCTGACGGTGATGCCACCGAAGGTCACGCCGTTCTGGGTCGGGAAACCGCTCGCGTACAGCGAGATTTTGTAACCCGCAGCCGCCATCGGCGGCAGCGTTGCGCCGCAGCCGACGCCGTTGCTGAAGGCGACACTGGCGGAACCGGGAATCGGCAGATCGCCGTCACTCGCATCCGTCGCGGTGTAGACCACGGTTTCGCTTGCCTGGTCGGTCACGCTGAACAAGGCGTCGCCGTTGCTGGCAGTGACGCCCGGATTGTCGCCGAGGATCAGCGAATGGCCGTTCTGCGCCAGCAGCACCTGCTTGCCCGGTGAAGCGCGACCGAGCGCGTCATGCAGGGTCACCGTGATCGTACTCGTGCTGATGCCGTCAGCAGCTTGCGATGGCGGCGACGCTGCAATACTGCCGCCGGTTGCGGGCGGACCGATAAATGGCAGTCTGGCCGTCTGCACGAGCGTGACGTTGTCACTGCTGTCCGTTGCCGTAAACGTCAGCTCTTCCGTGGTCAGATCGGTGACCTTGAACACGGCGACACCGTCACTGCGGCTGGCCTGGCTGCTCGGCGTGATGGTCGCGTGATGGCCCGCGTTGGCCGTCAGCGTGACGGTCTTGCCCGCGACCGTGTTGCCGTTCGTGTCGCGCAAGGTGACGATGACAACGGCCGGCGCAATGCCGTCTGCCGGCACGCCGTAGTTGCTGGTGAAGGGTGCCACGGGCGGCGCAGTCGCCAGCAGTTCGGAGAGATTCGCCGAAGGAAGTCCCGGCGAAAGTCCACGCAGCAGAAGATTGAGCACGCTGAGATTGGGCGAACCCAGGCCCACGTGCGCGAAGTCGCTGCTCATCGATGCCGCGCCGTGGAATCCCGCGCTCGCTGCGAGCGGATAAAAACTCGTATTGGCGAGACCGAGATTGCTGCCGCGCGCCTGATTGAGCAGCGAGGTGAATGCCGCCCACATCGGCGCGGCCATGCTGGTGCCGCCGTAGAGCAGGCCGGTTGGGCAACCGCCCGCGTCGGCTTGGCAGATCACCATGCCGCTGGCCGGATCGGCCTGCATCGCGACATCCGGTATCGAGCGCATCGTCGATGGGGTGAAACCGGTCTGATACGCAGGGCGTGTGAAATAGCGACTGATGCCGAAGCCTCCTTGTCCATTCGCTGGCGTTTGCGTCGAGCCATCCCACCAGGTCTCGCCGCTGTAAACGCCACCGGCACCTGCGCGTAGCGTGGTGCCGCCGACGGCGGTGACATGCGGCGCATCGGCGGGCACGGCGATCACATTCGCCGCGCCATCGAGGCAGGTGCTGCCGCTGTCGCCGCTGCCGGAAAAGACGCTGATGCCGGCCGCGGCCGCCGTTTGCAGGATCGCAT
>JBDSXV010000019.1:0-14734 GCA_039926025.1 Dokdonella sp. | reverse complement strand
CAACGGTTGTCCGAGCGACGGTACCGGCGACATCGCCACGACGAACCCGCAGCTCGGCCCATTGAGCGCAAACGGCGGTCTCGGCGAGACGATGATGCCGGATCGGGCCAGCGCAGCCATCGACGCTGGCAACTGCGCCGCATCGTCCATCACCGTCGACGAGCGCAATCAACCGCGCCCCAATGACGAGCCGGGCGTGGTCAACGTCGCCGACGGCTGCGATATCGGCGCAGTCGAACGGGATGACGATATTTTCTGGGATGGGTTCGATGGCCAATAGGGTCGGGGTAAGGGCCACTCCACCATTTGGCGATCATGCCGGGCAGTGTTGAGCGCAGACCGCCGACCTGCACACCGATGGAATGCCCTCAGAAGCTGTGCTCGAGCTTCAAGCCGATGCCATTTTGCAGACGCGCGTTGCTCTGGCCCCATCCCGATCGCAACACCGAGAAGGACAGCGTATCTCTCGGATCGAAGGTCCAATCCACGCCGAATCCGACGTTGAAATGGTTTTGCTCGCGTACCTTGTCGTGCAGGGGCCACAGCGGGTCCTGGTTGAAATCCGGCCCTTCAGGCGTATTGAGGGACGCGTTCAATTCCGAGTCGCCCAGACCTCCTCCTATTTTTGTATCCGTGATTAGCCGCACGCCCAGCTTGGGATTGATGAAATAACCGAGGTCGGCCGCCAATTCGTTGTAGTTTGAATTGAAGCCTATAATCCGCGGTTTGATCACATACTGATATTGCAGTGTGTAGTAGAAATTGGAAAAGTCGAACTGATGCTGCAGCCCTATGCCGAGGGCGATGCGCGCGACGCGCTGCCCCGGCACGGCGCTGCCGTAGTACGCGTAATTGTGGCTCGGCACGTAAACGTCCAGCATCGGTATCACGGAATAGTTGTTACCGATCACCGCGTGGTACTGCACGCCCACATCCCAGTCGGCCCAGGTGCCGTGGTAGCGGCCATCATCCACGCGCGTCGGCACGCAATCGGCAAGCGTGCCGCCAGGCGGTGGGCAAGGCAATTGCGGGTGCACTTGGTCGCCGCCCGATTTGCCCCTCACGAAGGGTATGGCGACATGGATTGCCCATTGTTCGGTCACGAAATAGCTGGCCAGCAGAGAAACGCTATGGAATTGCACCTGCCCTGAATCGATTCCCGCGGGGCCGCCGTAATCGCCGTGGTAAAACGCGCGTCCGTATTCGATCGAGACCGAGCCGTGTCCGGCCGAGGACGTGTTGAGCAGCGCGTTCGAGGGGTTGTCTGCTTCCGTCGGCTCGGCGGAGTCGATGTTTTGCGCCCACGCCGACGTGGGGCAGAGCACGACGAGAAGCATCTGCCAGACCGCCCCGAGGTAGCGCATGCGACCGCGACTGTTGCGGGGCGCCTTCGCGCTGGCAGCGTTGGGCCTGAGCGTGCTCATGTGCGGCGCGTCTGCATGGTTTTTTCGATCAGGCGCAGGTACTGGTTGAGGCCGTCCTGATCATTTAGCGTGTGCGTGTATTGTCCGCTCGTCGCGGCGTCCTGGTCGGCTTTGGCACTCATGACCGCTACCAGCACAGGGGCGAGTGCTGAGCTGTCGAGCTGCGCCGCAACCACATCCATGTCGTGTGCGCCGGCGATGATCACGTCATAGCGATTCTTCGCAATCGCCTGCGTCAGCGCTGTATTGTCGGTGACCAGAGTCACCCGATGGCCCGCTTTCTCAAGACCTGTGTCGAGTTGCTTCTGCGCGAGATTGTCGTTGGCCATGCCCGGGCGATATATCAGTACATTGGCCGGCTCGCGCGAGATGAAGCTGTGATAGCGCATTCCTTCACCGCTATGGAACAGTGTCTCGCCGCAGGCGATGGCATTGGTGGTCGCCGTGGCCAATGTGAGTAGCGCCATTGCGCCGATGACCTTGCCGGGCGTCTTGTTCATGGATTTCTCCTCAGGGACCTGTTGAAGGGACGAAGCCTTGCGACGTCGCTACTGGGATTACGGAAACGCCCGGTTGGATTACCGGTTCGGCGGTGACGGCGAAGAAAGCGGGTGTAGAGGCAGCGTTGACGGCTTCCAGATCAATGCTCGCGATGATGCGTTCCGGATGGGGGTTGGGCAGCCGCGGGTTGCTGAGCAATATCTGTCGCGCATAGCCCATCAAGCGCAGCATGTCACCATGGACCCATCCCATGGGTACCTCTTCTTTCTCCGCAGGATCGCCGGGCAGTTCGCGTCCGCTGCGCATGGGTAGCAAGGCAACGCTTCCGTCTAGGTAATGCACCCGCAACTGGGCTTCCACCTGTCCCTCCGGTATAGGTGTTTCCATGCTGGCGAGCAGAAAGACATGAAATGCGGCGATCGGCGTAGGCGGCACCGAAATGCCCTTGGCGTCCGATGAGAAGCCGATTCCTGCTTGCCGCCCTGTAACCGCTTGCAGCTGCGTGGCGCCGCGCACGTCGTAGTCGATACCGTCGATACGCACGATACCCATAAACCCATCCATGCCCACGAGTGCAGCACTCATTTGGCTGAATTCGGACTCGGGCGTAATGTTGTACACCGTGGTCAGGTCCAGCATCAGTGGGCTGGTGCCCGCTGCGCGGGCGGGAATAGCCTCTCCATGGAAGTAACCTGCTGCGGGAATTTCCGGCCGTGGCTCGAACGCGGGCCAGTTTTCGGATTTGGACATAGCGTCGGAAAGGTTTGAGCGTCGCAGCACGGGCGCGTTCGCTGGTGCGCTGATGAGCTCGGCGTCCTGGCGTAGCGATGCTGTGGCACGGCTGTCTTTGGCGATGTGCCATAGCACCCAAAGGCCGTTCATGGTGCGGCCTAGCAGTTGATCGTCGTTTGGCGAAAAGGCCAGTTGCGCAATGCCATCGAGCGGTATGAGGTCCGCGTGCAACAGCGGGCCCGCCGCTGCGCCGTTGGCGGCATCGTACAACTGCACGCCATAGCGAAATCCATGCGCGATCAAATGGCCGTGGTGGCTCTGTGCCAGTGCCGAGGTCACTTCGTCGCGCGTGGGCGACGGAATGCGACGTTCGTCCGGTTTGCCAGGATCGATCAGATCCACCTCGCGGCCTGCGACGAACGGCTTGTCCGAAACCGCGATGACTGCGGCGGCCCATGCGTCGCCGAAAGTGCGCGAGTCCAGGATTGCATTGGTTTGCGGATTCCATGACACCAACTCGTTACTCAGTTGGCTTGGATCATTTTCACGCGAAAGCACCCAGAGCGAATCGCCATGCGGTTGAAAACTTGCCCAGATCACTGCACTTCCGTCACCGGTGCGATAACTACCGATGCGTTGCAATGTACGCGCGTCGAATACTTGTGTAGGTTCTTGCGCAGGGCCGGTCGCCAGCAGACGCGTTCCGTCCGCGGACAACTCCAATTGACGCAACGGCCCGGCAACGACAACCGGTGCGGCCTGCGACTTGCCCGTGCGCACGTCGTACGATTCGATGCGTTCGGCGAACCCGATATGTGCTTCGGTTGGAAACGTCATCGAAATAATATGGGTCTGCGCATTCGTCGCCATGCGCAAGGGGTTGCCACCCAGATCGATGGGTGCAAAACGCCGCTGCATCGTCGCGGAATCGAATACGCTCAGTTGCGCGCCTGAAGTGACCGCCAGCGAGCGACCGCCATCGACAAATTCTGCATAGGTCACCGGCTGCGCCAATTCGATCCATGCGGCGGACTCGCCGTGGATGGTCGAAACCACGCGCACTTTGTTGTACTGCACGTCGACTACGTGTTCGCCGTCGTACTGCAAGTTTCCGGGAATCTGGCTGGCCGCTTGCGCTTCCAGCACCGGCGACGCGGGCGCTTGCCACAGGCGAACTTCGCCGTCGGTTTCCGCCGAGATCATCTCGCCGGTGCGGAGGCAAAAACCAAGGGAGTAGGGCCCGCCCGTGACGTCGCGCGTCGGGCTCGTGATGATGCGTGAGGCTTCGGTTCCCGTCGGGCCAGGCTGCGGCAGGCGCCATAAGCCCGACTTGCCGAGGCCCGATGCGACCACTAAACGTTCGCGATGACTGATCGCTACGCGCCGCAATTCAAAATCCTGTTTCATCAGCCCGGCATTCAGTGGATTGCCGCTGTCAGCAACGAACGCATAGGCGGAGCCATCCCAGCGCACGGCAGCTACCCATGCGTCGTCCTCGCTGAAAGCGATCCAGGTGACTTCGCGTCCCGGAGGTGCGGAGAGCTGACGCGCTTTCTTGATCTTGGTGTCTAGGAGGAAAATGCTGCCCTGAAAATCGCCCAGCGCGAGATAGGCTCCGTTGGCGCTTTCAGCCCAGGCAGAAATTCCCTCGACGGTGGGCAATGCAATGCTTTCGGGATTGGCCAGCGTTCTCGAATCGTAGATCGCTACGGAGTTCTGCGCACTGCCGATCGCATAGACATGTTGTCCATCACGACTGAGGATGGCAGTTTTGATGTTGTTGCCTTTTACAACCAGCGGCGATAGCGCCTTCCACGGGCTGGTCTGCCACAACTGGATGTGTGCAGCGCGATCGCTCAGCAACGCATAATTGCCATCTGCGCTGAAACTGGCGCTGGATAAATCGGAGAACGCGTCCGGAAAAGGGACCACTTTGCCGGCGTCCAGATCGATCAGGTAGGCATCATCGGTGCCTGGCGACGGATGAAAACTGACCCAGTCCAAGGTCACCTGCAGTCGGTGATCATCCATAAAGCGCAGCAGCACTGGTGTTTGCGGCGTGTCGGTCGAGGTAGGCAGTCCCAGCAGATCCACGTGACCGAGTTCACGCATGGTGCGGGTGTCGTACCAGTGCACGGTAAGGTCCGTCATCGCCAGGGCGAAGCGGGTTCCATCGGGACTCAGCTCGGCAGCGAATGGTGAAGCGTTGATTGCATTGCCCAAATGCATGCGGTTCACCAACGCCACACCGTTTGCCAAAATGACGCCGACCCCTAGCCGCTCCATGTCCGCATTGCCGCTTTTCAGGCGCTCTTTTTCTTCAATATTGGAAATCAGCGCGGGGAGGGCCTTGAATCCTTCGCCATCACGCTGGAGGCGCAACGCTGCTTCGCGCCGACCCTCCCACAACCGAACGCTCGCCGTGGCGGCATTGTCCTCCGCGCGTCGCCATTGCTGATTGGTGGCGACGAGTCCGATTAGAAGAACGATCACCCCGAGGGCGCTGGCGATCGCGACGCGCGGCTCACGCTGTACCCATCGCGCGAATCGCTGCGCACGGTTGAGCGGACGCGCGCGCACGGCGCGGCGTTCGATGAAACGCCCGAGATCGTCGGCCAAATCTCTCGCGGAGCCATACCGCTCAGAGGGATCGGCTGCCAGGCATTTCAGGATGACCGCATCCAGATCCAAAGGAAGACGGGATCGGGATAGCCGAGGACTCCTGACGTTACTTTCCAGCACCAACCTGATGGTTTCCTGCGCATTGGCGCCGCGGAACGGTGGCTGTCCGGTGACCAATTCATAGAGAATCGCACCAAGGCCCCAGATGTCCGTTGCGGCACTCAGCTTGTGAGCGCGCGCTTGCGCCTGTTCTGGCGCCATGTAACTTGGCGTACCCGACACTTCCTCGTTGTCGACCGCCAGAGCGCTGTCCAGACGTCGGGCGAGGCCGAAGTCAGCGACGTGCGGCGTGCCGTTCTCATCGAGTAGAATATTTGCGGGTTTCAGATCCAGGTGCAGCACACCCAAGCTGTGCGCATACGCCAACGCCTCGGCGACCGTGCGCATCAACTTTGCGGCCGGGTCCGCATCAAGCTCCCCACTATCGCGCACGGCCTCGGCGAGACTTCGTCCGCGCACAAGACGCATGCTGAAGAAGTGCAATTCCTCTGCGCTTCCAACTTCGTAGATCGCGACGATGTTCGGATGCTGCATGCGCGCCGCGTTCTGTGCCTCGCGCCGAAAGCGCTCGACGAAATCCCGCGAGGCCCAAGGGCCCGCCGCGAGTAGTTTCACCGCCACTTCGCGGTCGAGACTGATCTGGCGCGCGCGGTAGACCACGCCCATGCCGCCTTCGCCGATCAATTCCAACAGTTCGTAGTCGCCGAATTGGCGTTGCGTCGGATCGGAAAGATCCAGTTCCAGTGCATCGACTGGAAGCAACGCGAGGTGACGCAACTGGGTGATGTCCGGAGCGGCATTGCGTCCATCGCCGCCGAAGGCCAGCGCAGCCAGCGCCGACGCGGAAGCGCCCACCCAGGCCAGCGGATCAATGCGGTTGTTGACGCTGGATTGATTCGCGCTCATCGCTCAGGGCGCCGGATGCAGTATCGCCAGCAGTGTGCTTTGCTCCATCGCAAACTCGTCCGCGGACGACACGGTATCGGCCAGCTCGTCGCTCGAGAGCTCGCGCAGCCTTTGGCGCAACCTCTTCAGCGCAACCACGAGTGCCAGCGGACGGCTGCGCAGCTCACGGGCGATCTCGTCGTACTGGCCGGGCGCGGGATCATGGGCGAGAAACGGCGCGAGCGCGTCATACATGTCGATATGCCCGGTTTGCTGCGCTTCCGCGCGCAAACGCGAGAACGCGCGCGCGAGCACCTCCAGCGCAAACGCGCGCTGGAACGCGTGTTCCGGCGATTCGAAATGTTTGCAGTCGCGAAGATAGCGCGCCTCCAACTGTGCATCGTCGATCGCCGGCAACGCATCCTCGGCCTCCTCGCGCGTCTCACGCCAATCGTCCGCCAGCCAGTCGTTGAGGCGGATCAGGAGGAAGCGGCGAAACCGCTTCTTGTCCGCAGTGTGCTCGACGTCCTGAAAATGCCGCGGCAGATGGCGCATGAAGGTGCGCGTAATGTCGAGCGCAATCACGGGCGCATGGCCGCAACGGCGCACATAGGCATACACCGCATAGCAGTAGCGCAGGGCAAGCTCATCGAGCGCCTGCACCGAGTCGCCTCTGCCGACGCCGATCACCTGCGTGATCATTGACCAGCGCGTCGTCTCGAACACGCGCTGACTCGCTTGCGAATTGTTTGTCATGATTTTCCTCGGCATTGCCCAAGGATTACGCTTGTGCGGATGTCGATTACATCCCCGGATTTATTCGCTTCCGAGTACATGGCTGAGATCGCGTAGCTCCGCATCGAACTCCGATTGCGCCGACGTGGTTTCGGCGAGTTCGGCGTGAACGAGTTCACGCAGGCGATGTCGCAGCCGATGCACAGCGACTGCCAATGTGTTGCGTCGCAAGCCAAGTTTGGCCGCCGCACGCATGTAGTCGGCCTCATCGGGACTCTCGACCAGAAACTCGCGCAATGCGTCGAACAGACCGCGCTTGCCGGCCGCGTCGGCTTCGGCGCGCAGCCGGCTGAGCGCACGGCCCAGCACGGTGATCGCCCAGACCCGTTCGAAGGTGCGTTCTGGCGTTTCTTCGGCCGCGCCAGCGTCGCGTTCGTTCTCGATCGATTCAAACTGCACGCCGCCCCCGCGCTTGAGCGCATGGGACTCGTTGGCACACGCGCCCAGATGGCGCTTGAGCATGGTCAGCAGGTACGCGCGAAAGCGCCCGCGCTCCGGGTCGGCCCCCGCGTGCCAGTCCTTTTCGATGAAGCGCAGGAAAAAAGTCTGGACAAGGTCGTCCGCGACGTCAGTCGGGTAACCGCGACCGCGTACATAAGCGAGAACGGCAGGACGGTACGATCGACACAAGGTTTCCAGCGCCGCATGCGCTTGCGGCGCGTCCGCACGGGCGTTCAGGACCACGCTCCAGCGTGTGGTGTCGAACCGGCTCATCGCGCCTCACACAAATGGCCCATTTCCGAACGTGATGAGTATGCGCCGAAATCAGCTCTCGGCGCACATGTAGTCCGAGCGTGGCTTTGTACAAACATCAACACACGCGAAACACGCGCTCGGCGGCACCGGCGGAGTAGTCCGATCCGCGCACGCGACGCAGTTGATGCTCCAGGCGTAGTTCGTCCTCGCGTTCAACCTGCCAGCGCGGGCGATCCAGATCGAGCTCTTCCATCGGAATACCGCGGCGTGCCGCTTCACTGAAGCGATAGCGGCGAAACTCCGCGTAGTCCTCGACTTCGTCGCGCAGCGTATCCATCGCGATGTCTACCAGCAGCGCATCATCGAGCCGTCCAATCACCGGAATGTCGTCACGAATGAGATCGTTCGGATCATCCAGATAGGCGATCAGGTCGCGAATGCGGCGCGCGGTTTCTTGCGGGGAAGTCCAGCCACTCTCCGCAGTAAGGGCGCGCATCTCGGCGGCGCGGCGCATGCGTGATGCGATGAACGGCGACTGGCCACCTGTCGCTGCTGTACGCAACACGCGTCGCGCGACACCGGCCATCTGGTCCGCGGTCAACGCGGGCATTCCTTCATTGAGGCTGCGCGCCAGTTCGTTGAAGCGCAGCAATTGTCCTTCAGTAATTTCTACTGCCTCGATACCGGGCGTGAATATCCCCGAATGCGCAGGGGAAAGGTCAAGCCGGGCAACGGACCGGTTGGAATCAAAATCGAATCGGGTAGGCATGGCGGGCTCCGCAGTCAAATGGCCGGAATGCATCCGGATCAACCATGGATTGCGCAAAGCGGGCGGACGATTACAGATGTCGAATCACGGTTCGCAGCTTCGAGGAGGATGGCGCGCGGTGCGATAGTGGATGGCTGCAACGGAGCAGCTCATGCCGCGCTCGAGATTTCGTGGATACGCACAGAAGCTATGGCGGAACGTCCGGCATAAGCCGGACGTTTTTCAGAACCCGAAACCCGAAACCGCGCCGCCGACTACTCGAAACCGTTGGCGAAAATTCGATCGGAACGCAGGCGTGCCGTGCCAAATATCGGCGGGCTCAAAAACTGGTCGATCAATGCGCCAGTCGCCGTGAAGGTGCCATTGCCGGACGCGACGACATCGTTCCAGCCATTGCCCGGGCTCCACGGCGTTCCATCTTGACGCAGCGGCGGCTGCACTCTGAAATCGGTGACCGCGCCGTCGGTGGTGCTGAGGGTGGCAAGCAGCGGCTCGAATGCCCCTGGTGACGCAGACAAACGCCTGGTGCCGACGATGGCCAGGCGGTTTCCATCGAGCGCCAGAGCGCTTGGAGTATCTGCTTCGCCCCCACCCGTGCAAGCACCACTGTTGTCGCCGCCGAAAGCGTGCTGGCCGCCAGCCCAGAAACTATTGACCAGGGCGCCGTTGCCGTCGAGCTTGAGAACACCGATGCCGACGCTGGAATGGCAGATCACTTCGACCTTGGAAAGCATGTAAATTTCATCGGTACTGCGATCGCCTTGAGTTCCGGCCGCGATGCCGATGCTCACGTCATTGCTATGGTCTGCCAGGTCGAATGGGTGGATCGAAAATCCACTGTCAGCGAAATTGGATATCAGATTCCCGGAGTTGCCATCGACTGCCACGACTACCGGATCGCGGTCCTGATCCTGGTACAAGCGTTCGCCGCCAATGTAGAGCGTCGGTGTCCCGGTAGTGGTGCGCACGGCTGCGACGCCGACGGCTCGAATGGAGCAATTGGATCCGGCTGCACAGCCGAAATTGGGTAGCGCATAGTCGTTGGCACCATTGTGGTATGGACCGAACGTGGTATCGACCGACAAGGTGCCGTTGGGAACGAAGCCCGGCGGCGGTCCGCCGCCTACGAGGAAGCGTTTGGCGGTAATAATCGTGCGACCCGCATCAGTGAGGTAGGTGGCGACCGCGATAACGGCATTGCAAGGCGTAACGCCGGGACAATTGGGATATGCATAACCTATCAGGCCGCCGCCCGTTTCGTACACAGAAGTGGTAAACGCGGCATAGTTTCCGACCAAGGAACCATCCAGACCGAAGGCGAGGATGTACACATCAGTGTTCGTCGCGCTCACTTGATAGTCGGCAAGTACATAGATGTAGCTGCCGATCTCCTTGATGTCGCGAATGGCGGTGTAGTGGCCATTGGCAGCCGGCAAAATAAGGTAGATGTCGTTGAAGTGCGCATAGATGGATGTCGGGTGGCTCCATGAGACGCGTTCTCCGTTGGATCCATAGCGGACCAAACCCAGGTTGTATTGGCCATTGCCCTGACTATGACCCTGATAGGTGGGGACGAGGCCGGCGACCACCACGTCGCCATCTGCGAGCCGCACCAGTTTTTGCGCGTAGTAACCCTCATTTGTGATTCCGTTGAAGCCGTCATCAATCGGCGAGCCGCCGTAGAAACTGGAATCGTAGGCAAATGGATCGCTTGCGGAAGCCGTCGCGAGCGAAGGCATGCCGACGCTCACGAAACCCAGCGCAAGCGCAAGTCGAACAAAGATTTTCATGCTGCTCTCCTGTCATTCAGGCCTGGCGAGCGCCAGGTTCTGCGTTTGTATTGCGCAGATGGCGCAGGCGATTACAGGCGAACCCATGGGGGAAAATTTGTGTCTGAAAATAAAACTTCCCCCATCCTCTTTCGCGCGTTCCGCGTTCCGCGTTCCGCGTCGTGCGAGGACGATGCATTTGACCGCTGCGGCGCTGACGGTTGGGGTATTAGCAGCCGAAAACGGCCAGTTTGATAGCCGCATCGGCTATAGCATCGACTCGCGCCTCCGCAACTCCTCGGAATGAATCCGGGCCGTTATCGCGCGCTCTGTACTCAAGCCAAGCCACTTGGCCAGTGATTCAACCGCGATAGACCAATGAGGATTTGATCATGTGGAAAACTGTTATCGCACTGATGCTCGCGAGTGCACTTGTTCAGTCCCCGGTTATCGCGTCCGACACCACGACGCCCGCCCATCCCAACTGTTCTTCAGCCACCGAATATCATCAGCTGGATTTCTGGATTGGCGACTGGGATACCTTCGAGACCGATACGCCGAGCGGACCCTCCGAAGCTCGCGCGCATGTCGATCCGATTGCGCAGGGCTGCGCTCTTCATGAGCTCTACGAGCAGACCGACGGCCTCATCGGCGACAGCATCCTGAGCTACGACCCGGTGCGCAAGCAGTGGCAGCAGACCTGGGTGACGAATCGTGGTGCGATCATGGTTATCGTGGGCAACTTCAAGGACGGTGCACTCGTGCTGGAAGGCGAAGCACATCTGAAAAACGGAACGTCCGTTCTGCAGCGCATCACCTGGAAGCCTCAAGGCAAGGGTGTGCGGGAGTACGCGGTCATGTCCAGGGACAACGGCAAGACATGGACACCCGCGTTCGACGTGCAGTTCCTGAAGCACGTTGACTGATTGGATTGACCGCTACGCGGGGGGGGGGGGCACACCGCCCATCCCCTTCGCGCGGACCCGGAGTGGACAAATCGGCGTGATCCGTCGCTGAATTTTTCAGGGTGTCGTGCCGATAGCCGCAGCGAAGCGGCTTGCCTGTGCTGTCTCATTCTTCCGCGAAACGCCGTTCTGATGTTCTGACCATCACGGCGCGGAGAAATCCATCAACACCCTGCTTGCTCAAATGAAGTCGCGCTGGCTTGCCGCGCGCACCCCGCTTGTCACTGGCCTGCTTGCCGTCAGCCCCGCGAGCGCACTCGCGGCCGGGCCGTTTGCCTACCTGCCATCGAACGACCAGGCCACGATCTCGGCCGTGGATTTGTCGAACACCGTCGCCACGCCAACGACGATCAACGTCAACGGCGCCGAAAACATGACCCGGTTCTACGGCGTTGCGCTCGCGCCCAAGGGCGACAAACTCTACTTTTCGGACCAGCTCAACGAAACCGTCTTCCAGGTCGACACCTCGACCGGTGCGACTACCCACGACTATTTTGTCGGGTCCAACCCGAAGGGCATCGCGGTCGATCCGAGCGGCGTGCACGTGGTCGTGGCTGACTTCGCCAGCGCTGGTGTGTCCATCATCAACACCGTCACGCAAGCGGTCACCGACGTCAATTTCGACTCGCTCTCCGGCGCTGCCAATCCGAGTCCGAACGGTGTTGCGCTGAATCTCACCGGCACGCGCGCGTATGTGACGGACGGGTCTGTCGGTCACCGCCTGTGCCGATTCAACCTTGTTTCACCTCCAGCGAACATGGCCAACGCCGACTGCGTCGTGGTCGGCGCTCCGGACGACGACGGCGCAAATCCGAATGCGCTCGTTGTCAGTCCGGACGGAACCCTTGTCTACGTGGTCAATCATAGTGAGGCGACCGTCTCGGTCGTCGACACCGGCGCCTTCACCGTCACGCGCACGTTTCCGCTCGGCTTCGGCTCGCCGAACGGCATCGCGATCAGTGCCACGGGCAAGCGTGCGTATGTCGGCACCGGCCTTGGCAAGATCATCGTGCTTGACCTGACACGCGTGTCGAACACCAGTCTGGATCCGGTCATCGATGTCATCGACGACGCAGCTGTCTTCGCCGTCAACGGTCTGTCGATCGCCCCGGACGGCACGCGCCTGCTCGTCGCCGATACCAGCAACAGCCAACTGCACTTGTTCAACATCGTCGCGGACGCCGACACGCGCGTCACCAGCGTGAATATCAACACCACGCCGGTTGCGATCGGGCAGTTCGTGCGGTCCGATGCGATCTTCGTCAGCGGTTTCCAGAAGAGCGGCTGATCCATCGGTCGCGATGCCGCCGTTTGAGTAAACCGGGGCAGAGTCTCGCTTGCTCTGCCACGTTTTCTCGCGCCAAATATCGTCAAGCTCATGGCGAAGACGCACTGTGTTGCTCAGCGGCTGCTCTAATCCTAGTCCGACGCGTGAATGTCACGAAGCGACAAGTGCGCGACCTGTTGCGGCGCGAAACCGTGAAAACCCCCTGCGCCGAAGCGCGCTCTGGTTGCTACTTCGAACGCGTGCACCTTTCCGCGGTTTGGGGATCAATCGGCAACCATCGCGTACCCGCACCATCGTCGAAACTGCGATGAGGCTTCATCGAAAACGAGAAGAAGGGAATTCCATGACGAACACGATCTGTGCGGGTCTGCTGTGCGCCCTGCTCGCGCTGCCCGCCTTGCGGGTCAGCGCCGCCGACCAATGGCACTTCAAGCTGAAGAACGCGACCGAAAGCCGCATCGTCAAGCTGCAGGTATGCGAAGACAAGAAGGAATGGGGTGACTTCGACGTCGGCCGCGGCATCGCGGTGCGCAAGACCGAGACCATGGTCTGGGACGTCAGCACCGACAATGAAGACCGCAAACAACGGATTCGCGTGAAGTTCAGCGATGCCACTTACAGCGAGCCGAGCAAGCGGAACGTTTGCAAAGGCCTCCATAGACCGATCGGAATCTCCGAGGAGTGATCTCGCGATAGTGCGCGACAGGACGCCGGCATGCAGCCGGCGTCCACCCGCCGCCCACTTCCTGCTAGTCAGAAAATGCTGGCAGCAGCGTACAGCGCCACGATACTGACGGCATTCCGCCGTGCCTTTTTTCTCGGCGGTGTTGTGCCAGAATCGTCTCGCGAAACCCGCGGCCTCGGAAGTATCGTCATGCTCAGCGTCGTCGGTCGTATTGGAATCGGATTGTTGTTTGGCGCCAATGCGCTGTACGCCACAGCCGCCAACCTGACCGTTTACGACGATCAAAGTGAGAATGGCTTCAATGATGGTTGCAGTTTCGGCGGCGTTCCCGGTGATTTCAATGTTGCCAATACCGTAACGGTGCACACCGGAACCCATTCGATCCGGTTTACGCCGGACAATTTCAACGCAGTAAGCTGGTGTGCGCCGGCTACTTATTCGGCTGCAACCGATTTCACCGGCATCGACTTCTGGGTCAATGGCGGCACGACGGGCGGGCAGAACGTCGATGTGGTCCTGGGTCTTGGCGTCAATTCCGTCATCTTCGCAAGCCTGACCTCGCTCAACGGCGGCAACCCGATACCGGCGGCGACGTGGGTTCATATCCAGGCGCCCTTTACCACCGGTGCCCTGATGTACGCCGGACAGTTCGACAAGATTTCGTTGCAAGACGAATCCGGCGCCGTGCAGGCGAACATGTATTTCGACGATGTGGCACTGGTGGGGCCGTCATCCGCAGCTACTGGAAACTATATTTTTGGCGACAGCTTCGAGAGCGAGTACATGTTGGTGCCGCAGTACAACCAGGCCACGAGCGGCTCCATCTTTGTCTACCAGCGCACGCCCAATACCACCAGCTTCACCTTCGTGCGCGAGGCGCCCCTCGGCGCCGGCACCCACCCTAACGCCGTGAGCTTTGCGCCCGATGGCGGATTGTGGGTGGTCGACGACGGAAGCTCGAAACTGCTGCGCTATTCACTGCAATCCATGCTCGGCGATGCCAATCCGGCAGCCACCGCTCAGGTCGGACCTACCGGCCAAGGCTCACTCTACGATCTGGCGTTCTTCGGCGCTAACGCCTACGTATCGTCCGATGGTGGAATCCTGCGGTACTCCGTTGCGGCCATGAACGCGGGAAGCAATCCGGCGCCGACGATCCTGGCCGATGCCAACACGCCCGTTGGGCTGGCGTTCGACGCGCAGGGCCGACTGTGGATCGTCGAGTACGGCACCAACCACCTGGTGCAAATGGACACTCCAGCCACGAACAATCACATCAACATCACCATCACCGGCGCGCCGATCAATGCTGCCGAAGGCCTGGCGTTCGACCCATTCGGCAGCTTGTGGATTGGCGACAACAACGAGCCCACCCTATACGCGTACGGCAGTTCGCAGATCAATGCGAGCGGTAGCCCCGTTCCCATCGGCCAGATCAATATGCCCGACGCGGGCCCGAACGGATCCTCCGGCTTTGCTGGCGGCATCGCCTTCGATCGCCGCGGCGATATCCGCGTCAACTATGAGTACGACAAGTCAGTGC
>JBDSXV010000018.1:0-35227 GCA_039926025.1 Dokdonella sp. | reverse complement strand
AGTAGTCACCCGTGGACGTCCACACTTCGCCGCGCCGCACGATGAAGAAGTGCGTCGAGTTGCACGTGGCCACGAAGCCATGCGGATCGAGCATCAGCGCTTCGTCGTAGCCGGCCTTCTGTGCCTGCACGCAGGCGAGAATGCAGTTGAGCTTGGAGTGGCTATTAAGTTTCGGATCCTGCACATCGGGGGCGCCGCGGCGCACGTGCACAGTGAACAGGCGGACGCCGTGCTCGACCGTGGCCGGCAGCGGCTGCTTGTATTCGGGGATGATCACGATGGTCGCGTCGCCGATCACGAAGCGCGGGTCCTGGTGCGGCGTCGCCTTGACGCCGCGCGTGACCATCAGCCGGATATGCACGTCGGTCTGCATGCTGTTGCCGCGCAAGGTATCGACGATGCGCTGTGTCAGCTGCTCGCGGCTGAGGCCGATATCCATGTCGATCGCGCGCGCGCCTTCATACAGACGATCCAGATGCTGATTGAGGAAGGGCAGGCCGCCATCGTGCAGACGCAAACCTTCCCATACGCCATCGCCGAGCACGAAGCCGCTGTCGAACACCGACACGCGCGCCTCGTTGCGTGGAAACAGTTCGCCGTTGACGCTGATGCGGATCGCTTCATTGCGCGGATCGCTGGCGTAGTCGTGGGTGCCTTTGCTCATGCGTGTGTTCCTGTCGGGACTTCGGTGAGCGTAGCCGTTCTTTCAAGCTATTGGGAAACGGTGTCAGGGACCGCTTTGGCATGTCCATGCGAGCGAGGAAATTCTTTCTCGGGAAAACTGTCCTTGAGAATCTGGCGCAAGGGTGAAGTCGAGAGCCGGTGTGGGTGAGCGAGAACGATCAGATCACGCGATCCCGAATGGGCTCAATGTCCGGAATCGGGTGGCGCCGCGGTCTCCTTCTGTCGTCCGAGGATGGCGTTGCAGCCCACTTGATCTCCAACACGCGCATTCACTTCGACGCAGAGCTGCCTTGCTTCGCCTGTTCGCCCGCCGTCGTCGAGCAGGCGAGCCAGCGCGAGCGTGGCAGCTGGATGAAGCGGTGACTGCGTCAACGCGCGGCGATACCAGGTTTCACCTTCGATGCTCTTTCCGGCTGCGACAAGCCGGTTGCCTATGAGCACGGCGAGATCGGTGTAATAGGGGAGGATATGTTGCTTCTCACGCGCGTAACTGCGCGTCATCGCTTCATGCGCCGCAATCAACGTAGTGATCGCCTCGTCGGGCTTGCCCGTCATATCCAATGCTTCGGAAAGATTGATCAATGCACCCCAGGCATCGGCATCCAGCGCGATGGCGGCGCGGTAGGCGGTTATTGCTTCGGCAGGGCGCGACTGCGTCGCGAGCACGAGCCCGAGGGCGCGATGGCTCAGACTATCCGACGGATCGAGCGAAATGGCATGGCGCGCAAGCAATTCGGCACGTTCGAGGATCCGTCGCGCCGCGGGTTCCTGCAAGTGGCCATCCCTGAGCGAGTCGGTCAGCGTCGTGAAGGATTCAGCCGCGCCGGAAGGCGTCGACGGCCATCGAATCATGCGCTGGGTCAGGGCATTGGCAAGCCCGCGCAGGGCAGCCACGCGATCGGGTTCGCGTGCCAGAATGCGGTCGTAGAGTTCGATCGCAGCTTCGTTGTCCGCGCGCGAGTATCGGTAGTAGAAGTCGTCGGCGCGTTCGATCAGCGCGGATCCTTCCGATTCAGCGGAGGGTCCCGGAGCGCGCACTTCACGGAAGGCGAGACCAAGCATCATAGCGACCGGAACAGCAATGATGGCGCCCAGCCACCAACGGCGACGCGGCTTTCGGTGGATGGGACTCGACATCGAATCAGATCCGGCGCCCTTTTCCTGAAGGTCGGAACACGGTGGCTCGGAGCCGGAAACACCGGCCGGCGCAAGCGCGCGCACCGACGCGACCAGCCGATAGCCGCGCTTGGGCAGCGTCTCGATATAGCGAGCCGCCTTTGCGTCATCACCCAGTGCGCGCCGCAATTTGAACATGGCGCGAGCGAGGGCATCGTCGGTCACAACCACATCGGGCCAGACGGCCGCGAGGATCTGCTCCCGGCTCAACACCTGGAAGGGCCGGCCGGCGAACAGCCTCAGCAACTCCATGGTCTTCGGCTCGAGGCGTTCGAGGCGATCGCGATCCTTCAGCTCGCCTGTGCGTGCGTCCGCGTCCCAGTCGCCGACGCGGAAACAGGCAGGCAAGTCTCCGTAAGGGGCTGATGGATTGGCCGAAATCTTTTGGTCAGACATTCAGGAGGATTGCGTTCTGGCTAAGGGCCGGGCGAGGCTGCCTGATGCGAGTGCGATACGTCACCGACGTGGCACCCCGAAGGAGTATCCCATGCACCATCCTATGCGCTGGCTCGCCAGCATGCTCATCGCACTCTGCGCACTTGGCACATACGTCGGGGCGAAACCAGCCGCCGCGGCCGCCGACGAGACGTCGACCTACACCGCTGCAGTGGCGCGCGCTGAGCTCAAGGAGCTCTACGAACGGTTGCAGGCTTCCCACTTCGATCTTTTCATCCACCGCCCAAAGAGCGAATACGACAAGTGCTATCAGGCGCTACTGCACGGGTTCAACAAACTCCTTTCCCATCTTGAGCTGCAAGTCGCCTTGCAGAAATTCATGGCCTTCGGCCGCGTTGCGCATTCCCGTATCGACTTCCCTTCACTGGAGTTCGAGCGTTACCGCGTGTCCGGCGGTCGTGTCCTGCCGCTGGAACTGAGAGTACGCGACAAACAAGCCTACGTGGCGGTCGATCTTGGCAGTCCGACAGATCCAGCGATTGCCCCTGGTGAAGAGATTCTGGCCATCAACGGCAAACCTTTTTCCCAATGGCGCGATCGCCTGCTCGATCACATATCCGCCGACAATGATCGTCTCGCTGATACTTTACTTGAGCATCGCTTCAGCGCCCTGCTCTGGCTGGAACTCGGGCCAGTCGAGTCGTTCGAGCTCGTTGTACGCGACAAGACCGGCAAGAAGCGCACTCTGAAAATGCCAACGCGCAATCGCGAGGGGATGAAGGCCGCCTCATTCCGTCAACCGAAACTGCTGGAGCTTGACTGGAACAAGCGCGAGGCGCGCATGCTCAATGCAGACGTCGCCTACCTGCGGCCAGGTCCCTTCTACGACAGTCGCCCCGATACGCAGAACATGTGGGATCCCAGCGAGTTTTCGGCTTTCATCGAGACCAGCATGTCCACCTTTGCGAAGTCGGGCGCCCACTCGATGATCATCGACCTGCGCGACAACCCGGGCGGCGACAATTCATTCAGCGACCTGCTCGCACGTCGCTATGCCGATCAGTCATTCCGCTTTGCATCGACCTTCAGGATCAAGGTCAGCGAGGCGACCATCGAATCGAACGCGAAACGGCTGCAGCCGGGCGACACGGACATCTCGGCGCAACTCGCCAAGGCCTACCTGGGACACAAGCCCGGCGAAATCATCGACTTCCCTATTCCGAACGTCGACCCCGCACCCGAAGCGGATCGTTTCCATGGGCGCATCTTCATCCTTGTAAACCGCTACTCGTATTCAAACACCGTCATGCTGGCAGCCCTGAGCCAAGACTTCCATTTCGCCACGATCATCGGCGAGGAAACTGCCGACCTTGCGAGTACTTACGGGGCCATGGAGCAGTTCACTCTGAGCCGCAGCGGCATCGCTGTCGGTTTTCCGAAAGCGCACATTGTTCGTCCGGACGGCGACGAAAAGTCCCGTGGGGTGGTGCCCGATATTGCCATCGAAACGCCGTTGCTCGAAGGCGCGGATGATCCGGTACTTGGGCGTGCCCTTGGCATTGTCAAGATGCAGACGTCGGCGCACTAGACGCCCATAGGGATAATTCGTTTTTTTCAGCTCAACCAAACGAGGCAGATACACTTCCATCAAGCGCCAAGCGAACCTTTCCCGTCCTCGTCCGGCGGCGCTCGATATCGACCGCAAGCACTGGCTTGTGGCAAATGAGAACATGGTCTCCTCTTGGATCTGCCATCGCACCCCGTGCAATTGTCCCGTGCGATGGCGGATTTGGTAAATTGATTGCCCTCAACGGGAGCATTCCATGCGTCGGTCATTCGTCGTCCTGTGTGTTGCATCGGCGGTCGTGTTTGCACCGCCATCGCGCGCGTTGACTCCCGGCGACAATATCTTCGCCGACGGTTTCGAGTATCGGGATTTCCCCGCCGATCCCATCATCGATCCAGGCGCGCCCGTCGATGCGTCAACGCTGTTCGGCGGCGCGAACGGCGCACCTTCCGGCGGGCCGTGCCTGGCAGATCCCCAGGTCGGAACGCTGTTTCCGAACAATTGGCTGCGCCCGCGGTTCACGTGGATCCCTGGCGCCGGCGAGAACCTGTTCGAGCTACGTCTCAGCGCGCAGAACCAGGACAACGCACTGGTGGTCTACACCACCGCAGCGACCTGGACGATGCCGGCCAATATATGGGCCGCACTGTCGCAGCACACCGTCGACATGCCCATCACGCTGACGGTGCGGGGCGCGACCTATGCGGGCGGCAGCCTGACCGCCGGGCCGTCGCTCGGATCGAGCGGCGCCATCCGTGTGGCACCGGTGTCTGCGTCGGGCGCGATCGTGTATTGGACGAACAGCGGCGGCGGCATCCTGCGCGGCTTCCGCATCGGTGACGAAACCCTCAAGGACATCATCGCTCCGGCGGACGCAGGGGCCGGTTGCATCGGCTGCCACACGGCGACACCCGATGGAACCTATGTCGGACTATCGGCGGGCGAGGGCGGCGGACCCGGCCTGGCACTTCTGTCCTCCGACGGACAGCACCTCACGCCCGCTTTCATCAGCGCCAGCGCCCACACCCTGATGGCGCGCCAGGATCAGGATGCGCCAACGTTCTCCGCGCAGCACTGGACCAACGGCGACCACACCGCGCTCACGATGTACCAGTCGAACATCATCTGGACCGACCTCGAAGCCACGACCACAGCGCAGGGCGGCGGCTGGGGCATCCTCGCGCGCACCGGCGAGAGCACGAATGCGGCGTCCGCGTCGCTCGCGCACACCAGCGACACCGTGCTGTACGTCTCTACGCCTGACCCGGTGTCCTCGGGCGTGACGGTCACCAATGGCGACATCAAGACCGTGCCGTTCAACAGCCGTGCGGGCGGCACTCCGATGACAGTGGTCGCGACGGGCGACAACGAGTACTACCCGGCGTTCTCTCCCGACGATCACTACATCGTCTACGACCGCGTTCCGGCCGGGCAGAGCAGCTACAACAATCCGCAGGCCGAGGTGTACGTAAGCCCCGCCGGCGGCGGCGTGCCGGTGCGGATTGTCGCCAACGATCCCTCGTCATGCACCGGCGCGGGCAGCCCCGGGGTCACCAACAGCTGGCCCAGATGGTCGCCTGCGGCAAGCGACAACGGCGGTCGGCGATACTACTGGCTGACATTTTCATCGACGCGCGCCGGCGGCCAGCCGCAGATCTACGTTGCTCCGGTCGTCGACGACGGGACCACGCTGATCACGTATCCCGCCCTTTACCCGTGGAATCAGGCTGCCAGTGACGCAAGCCACACGCCGGACTGGGGCAATTTTGCGATCCCGTTTTGAGACATTCCGATTTCGTCGCGGTCGGATCGTCGGCCGGCGATGCCGACGCATCAGATCACCGCTGCTCGGGGAAAAACGGATCCAGGTCGAATACGCGTTCGCCTCCAGGTTCGGAACCCGCGACGATCGCGATGCCGATGCCATCGGCAACGATTGCGTAGCGGCCATCGAAGCCGAGGCGCACGGTGACTACGCCGGTCCTGCCGAGCGGGATGTCGATGACCTTGAAGTCCAGTTCCTGGCCGTCGTCCCAGACGGAAAAGCGCAGCTGGTCCGCACCGCCGCCGCGGTCGACGGCGCCTTCGACTTTTCCACGAATTTCGACATCGACGCGCGAGCGTCCGTCCGCGGCGGCCATGGTCTGCGTGCCGGTGACTGTCCAGGTGGCGGGCGCTGATGCACCGGCTGGTGTTTTTGCTTCGTCTGACATGATCCTGGCTCCGTCCTGATGGCACCCACGGTAAAAACCACAATAACAGCGATGCTTGAATCCGTGAGTAGAGGGTAATTCATCCTGCTCCCTTTCTGCGGCGGATCATCCTGGATTCCGCAGAGATCGTTCCAGCACGTCTGCACACGCAGCGATTCCCGTTCGGCCGGATGGTCAAGGAAATGCCCGCGCGGACAACCTGTCGCCGAGCATGCGTTGCGTTTCATCCCGCCCAATGACGCGCGTCTTGATCCGTATCAAGGTCGGAGGTGCCGACATCACGCAGGCTGGCCGAGTGAAAAGGCAGGTGTCGGCTCATTCAGGTCGGTTTTCAGACCTGCATGGACGGCGCATGCACAGAAGGAAAACGGAGGCAATCGTGATGCACATGGTTTCGACACTGATGATCTCCCCTATGCTCGCGGCACTGGCGTGGGCGGCTTGGTGGGCCATCGGCGCGTCGCATCTGGCACCTGAAGCAAGCGGTGCGATGGCATTTGCCATGGTCTGTTTGTCGCGACCATGCGCAAGGCAGAACGCATGAACCTGCCATTGATCCGCGTGGCGGTGGACGCGTGAGCCCGATGCGTTGGACTGCGGGCCTGAACCGCGTGTTCGCGCTGGCGCGCCGCTATTTCGGCAGGGAAGTGCTCGCAGCGGCCGTGGTGCTCATCGTTGTGCTGGCCGGACCACGGTTGGTGCTCGGGCCCAAGGTTTCCGTGGAGACGGTCGTGCAACACGACTTCGTGCAATCCGTGGTTGCAAGCGGTCGCGTCGAGACGCCGCACCGGGCGGACGTCGGTGTGCAGATCACGGGTACGGTGGCGCGCGTGCCGGTCGCAGAGGGCCAGAGCGTCGCTGCCGGCGTGGCTTTGATAGAACTCGAATCGACCGAATTGCGCGCTGCGCTGAAACAAGCCGAACGTGCCGTGCAGCAGGCGCTTGCGCAGGTGCGCCTGTTGCACGAAGTACAGGCGCCGGTGGCCGAGCAGACGTTGCGCGAAGCGCAGGCCAATCACGATGCTGCGCTTCTGACGCTGACACGTAACCAGGGGCTGCTCGCAAAGGGCTTCGTCGGTCAGGCGGCGGTCGACGAGGCGCGCCGTGGCGAACAGGTGGCGCAGACGCAAGTGCGCAGCGCGCAGCGGCAGCTGGCCAGCGCGCGCCCGGCCGGCAGCGATGCGGCAGTTACCGAGGCGACGCTCGCGCAGGCGCAAGCGGCCGTCGAGGCGGCGCGTGCGCGTCTGCAATACGCGACCGTCACGGCGCCGTTGGCCGGCACGCTGATCACGCGCGATGTCGAGCCGGGCGACATCGTGCAGCCTGGCAAGGTGTTGATGACGCTGTCACCCAACGGCGAGACGCAGCTGGTCGTGCAGATCGACGAGAAGAATCTGCAACTGCTGAGCGTGGGGCTGCCGGCGCTCGCATCGGCCGATGCTTATGCGCAGCAACGGTTCGTGGCGGAACTGGTGTACATCAACCCGGGCGTGGATGCGCAGCGTGGTTCTGTGGAGGTCAAGCTGCGCGTGCCTTCGCCACCGACGTATCTGAAGCAGGACATGACGGTGTCGGTCGACATCGAGACGGCTCGCCGCGGCAACGCGGTGCTCGTGCCCGTTGACGCGCTGCGCGATGCCGACACCCCATCGCCATGGGTACTGAAGGCCGTTGGTGGCCACGCGCGCCGTCAGCCGGTCAAGATAGGTTTGCGCAGCAACGGCCTTTGCGAAGTGCTCGACGGCCTGCACGCCGCGGACCAGGTGATCCCTGCCGCGACGGTGACCGTGACCGACGGCATGCGGATCCGGCCCGTGGCCGAGATGACGCGGCTGTGAGCGTGGCATCGACCGCTCCAAGTTCGGGCCGGCCAGCCGTGTCGATACCGGTGCTGCCGCGCTGGTTGCCGTTCGAGTGGATCGTCGCAATCCGTTTCCTGCGCGAGGGGCGCACCCAGACCGCGTTCATCATGGGCGGCATCGCCATCGGCGTCGGCGTGATCGTGTTCATGTCGGCATTGCTGAGCGGACTGCAGTCCAACTTCGTGCGCCGCGTGTTGACCGGTCAGGCGCACATCCAGTTGCTGCAGCCAAAGGAAATCGCGCGGCCGCTGCGTGGCGGCGATCGCGACATCCTGCAAGGCGCCATCGTGCAGCCGCCGCTGCAGCGTCTCAAGGGCATCGATCAATGGCAGAGCGTGGCGACACAAATCCGCGCAATACCCGACGTCCTGGTCGTTTCGCCGGCGGTCACCGGCTCCGCGCTGGTGGTACGCGGCGATGCAAGCCGCGCGATCTCGGTGATCGGCATGGAACCGGAGCTGTATTTCCGCATCGTGCCCCTGGCGGAGAAGATCGTGCGCGGCAGCACGCGAGTTACCGTCAGCGACATCCTGATCGGCACCGAACTCGCCAGCGACGTCGGCGTTGGCGTCGGTGACAAGATGCGCATCACCTCCGCCACGGGCAGCGAGAACACGCTGACGATTACCGGGGTGTTCGATCTTGGCAGCAAGGGCGCCAACCAGCGCACCACCTACATTGCGCTGCACACGGCGCAAAGTCTGCTTGGCCTGCCCGGCGGCGTGACGGCGCTCGACGTGACGGTGCGCGACGTTTACGCCGCCGAAACCATTGCCCGACGGATCACGGCGTCGACCGGTGTCGAAGCCGACAGCTGGATCGAGACCAACCAGCAGTTCTTCGCCGCGGTGAGCGCGCAGACCACCGCGAACACGGCGATCCGCTTCTTCGTCGCGCTGTCGGTGGCATTCGGGATTGCCAGCGTGCTTGTGGTATCGGTGGTGCAGAAGTCGCGCGAGATCGGCATTCTGCGCGCCATGGGCATCGCGCGCGGACAGATCCTGCGCGTGTTCCTGCTGCAGGGCGGGCTGCTGGGTCTGGGCGGCGCGCTCGCCGGATCGCTGCTCGGCGCGCTGGCGCTGGTGGCATGGCAGCGTCTGGCACGCAACGCCGATGGCACGGCGATGTTTCCGCTGTCGCTCGATCCGACACTGTTCGCGCTCGCGCTGCTGCTGGCCACTGCAACCGGATTGCTCGCCGCGACTGCACCGGCGTTGCGCGCGGCACGACTCGACCCCGTGGTGGCCATCCGTGGCTGACCCTTCGTCCGCGACAACGCCGGTGGTGCGATTGCAAGGTGTGCGCAAGTCGTTCAACGTTGGCGAGCCCAACGAAACCGAGATATTGCACGGGATCGACATGACCCTCAATCGCGGCGAGTTCTGCGCGGTGATGGGCCCGTCGGGATCGGGCAAGAGCACGCTGCTCAACATCGTGGGCCTGCTCGACCGGCCCACGCAGGGAACGCTGTCGGTATGCGGCGAGCAGACAACCTCACTCGACGACCATGCGCTGACGCGGTTGCGCGGTCACAGTATCGGTTTCATATTCCAGTATCACCATTTGATCAGCGCGTTCAGCGCGCTCGAGAACGTGATGATGCCGATACTCGGCGACGTCACGTTCCCCAATGCGGACATGGCGGAGCGCGCAGCGGCGCTGATCGACAGCGTGGGTCTGACACCGTGGCGAGACCAACCCGTGATGCAACTGTCCGGCGGGCAGCAACAACGCGTGGCAGTCGCGCGCGCGCTGGCGATGAACCCGGCACTGCTGCTGGCGGACGAGCCCACCGGCAACCTCGACACCAGGAGTGCCGACGCGGTGTTCGATCTGATCCGCCGGGTGAATCGGGAGCAGGGCACCAGCGTCCTGTTCGTCACCCACAACCAGGCGCTGGCGGAACGCTGCGACAAGATCATCCAGGTAATCGATGGCCGCGTGGTCGACAGTGGAGCGCAAAAGAACTGACCGCACGGGCGGGTTCAGGCATCCTTCCTGCGTGCAAGTTGAACGCGACTGCTGTCGTCATCCAAAAAGCGGATCGTCATCCATGCACGTCATATCCGTGCTGCCGAAAACCCTCGCTTCGCGAATTCTGACCGCGGAGGGTCAGTCATCAACAAGTCGTTCCTTCGCGCCCTCGCGCTCTTTCTTCTGGCGGGAGTTTCCGAACGGCGGACGCAGAAGTCGGCGTATCTCTGGCCGACGGTGATTTAACTGCGTGCTTCCACGGGTGTCTGATTGCGCGAGATGTTGATCCAAAATCCCGCAGCCAACAGTCCAACCACCGCCAGCTGTGCCAGCAGTGACTGGAGGGTGGGATAGACGCCGAAGAGTTCGATGCGCGGCGCACTGACGACCGTCACTGCGATCCAGCCCGCTTCTTGCAGCGCTGCGATTCCCTTGCCGCTGAGCACGATCGCGAGCACGGCAATCAGCGCCGAGCTTGCGGAAAAGAAAGTTCCGATCGGAAGGCGCCGGCTGGTCCGCAGCAGCACCCATGCAATGAAGCCCAACGTGGCGGCGCCGGCCGCGATGCCGCCGAGCAGCCAGAGTCCATCGCCGTCGCTCCACAAGGCGGCGTAAAACAGGATTGTCTCGAACACTTCGCGGTAAACGGAAATGAAGGCGAGGCCGAACAAGAACCACGCCGAGCGCTGAGTCAGCGCGCCAGCCATTTTTTCTTTCAGATAAGCCTGCCAGCGACCACCGATGCTCTTTTGATGCATCCACAGGCCGACGCTCAGTAGTAGCGCGGCGGCGAACAGTGATGACAGGCCCTCGGTGACTTCGCGGCTGGCACCGCTGATCGATACGGCATACGTGGCGACGGCCCAAGTGATGAAGCCCGCGACCAGCGCGAGAATCCATGCGGCGTGGACCACGCGAACGGCATCGTTGCGGTTGGCTTTGCGCAAAAACGCCAGCAGGGCGACGATGACGAGCAATGCTTCCATGCCTTCGCGAACAAAAATCGTGTAGGCGCCGAGGAAAGTGGCCATCGCACCGCCTGCTCCGTTCGCAGTGATTTGTTGTGCACGCGCAAGCAGCGCATCGATGTCAGCCGCCTGGCGTTCGATCGTGTCGGACTGAGTCGTGCTCGACAGGGCAGAACGATAGACGCCCATGTCAGTTTCCAGCTTGGCGCGCAACGCGCTGTCACGCGCATTCAGTTGTGGCTCGACGGGTTCGACGCCATCGAGATACGCCGACAACGCCAGCTGGGTCGCCTCCGATTTCGCGCCGCTCTTGTAGGCGGCGACGCTCGCAGCGATACGGCCGCGCGCGAGCGAAAGACCTTGCGGCGATTTTTCCACGAGGTCCGGATGAGCGCGCAGATAACCGACGATCTCACGCGCAGGGTCTGTGCCGAGGGTCGGAACCAGTTGAGCGACCCGCACGCGCGTCAGTTCGCCAGGGCCGGCAATCAGCGTCGATGCCTTCGTGTCCTGACTCCAGTTCTTTGCGCCACGCACGGCTTGTTTTTCATACGCGAGCGACCCTACGTAGTACGCGAGTGCCCAACGTTCGTTTACGGGCAAATGCGCATAGCTCGCCATGGGCGTTCCGGTGACGCCTTGGGTGACGACTTGATACAACGAGAGGACACTGCGTTGATCGGCACGTGCCTGATCGGTGAAGTCGACCGGGCGCGGCTCCAGTTGCAAGCCAGCTGGTCCATCGCCGTGCCCGGTTGCGCCGTGACACGACGCGCATCGGGATTGGTAGACGGATGCTCCCGTGGCCAGATCGGGCGTGTGTTCCGGCACCGTGGGTATGGGATAGGCGTTCAACAGCGAATCGGCGAGCGCGTGTGCCTTCCCACCTACGTCGAGCGGTGCCGCTTTGCTGTCGATCGAGGCGATCAAGGCATCGGCCTGGGCCAGCAGATCCGGTGTCACGGTAGTGGGACTCAGCGCGCCAATGCGCGCGCGCGCCGTCGCGGCGAATTCGCGCATCTCGGCGTATTCGGAGGGACTTGAGACGGCGCCGTCCTTCACTGCTCCGGCGTAGTCGGTCGCCAGATAGTCGAGCATTTGCCAGGTCTGCGGCACGGAAGTCGCGTCCGCAGTTTGCGCCGCGGATGGCATCGCTGCGCAGACCAGTATCAAAGAAGTGAGCCGCAACGCGAGGCAGGTAACACGACGCATTATCATTTATCGAGTATATCCGCAGCGGCGTTCCGTCGTGAGTCAATCGCCGGGGATCGCCAGCCAACGCAGGAACAGGGACGGGACGAAAAAGGTTTGCGCAACAAAATCTGTTTGATGCCGGTTCCGCCCTCGGTGGCACGCGCATTGAATTGACCGGTTACATGGCTTGTTTGACAGACCGCGGAAGAAAGGTAGTCTGCCCAGCCATCGCGTAGACCACACCTCTACAAAATCAGGATGACCAGTGAAGCCCCCATCAATCGTCGCCGCGCCACTTCTTCTCCTCATCAGTTCGTTCGCTGCCGCTGGGCAGCCATCGGCGCAGGCAACCTTTGACCAGCTCAAAACGCTGGAGGGAAATTGGCATAGCACCAGCGGTAAAACCACCGCCAACTACAAACTGATCGCGAACGGGAGTTCGCTCGTCGAAACCTGGACGATGAGTCCGACGCGCCAGTCGATGACGGTCTACACGATGGATGGCGATCGGATCATCGCCACACATTACTGCCCACAGGGCAATGCTCCGCGATTTGAGCTGGCAAGAACCGATGCGGATGGAACGCATTTTTTCGAGTTCCTCGACGGTGCCAATCTGCGCAAGCCGGGTGGATCTCACGAGCACGCCTTCTGGGTTCGACTGGACCCCACGGGAACGTTGATCCGAAACGAAACCTATATCGAGAATGGCGCGACCTATGATCCGGAGAAAGATCGTGGCAGCACGGAAACGTATGCACGGGTCAAGTAGATCCTGATGGTTTTGGCTGGCAATCAGGCGACTGCGGCCAAGGCGTGCTCCAACCACGCGAGCCCATTGGAACGTCGACTTCGCCACTGATTTCTGCCGGCGCGGGACGTTGCGAATGCGCGCGCAATGGCCCGCACGCATATTGCAACGATCAGACTCGCTGGCCGTCGCTGAAGTGGGCCTGAGGCTGGCTTTCGTGCGACCGAGGCTTCAATAGACGGTGGCGGGAGTCGTCACACAACGGTCGACGGGCCTGATGTCGGTACGCAATGGCTACCCGGCCATTCGCTCACGCCAAGCCATCCGCCGATCGAAGCAGAGGCCAGTGCAGGAGCAAGAAACGCCAGCTGCGCCGGCGAAAAATTTCCGTGGCTGATCGTCAGTGCGAGCACAACCGTGGCGCTGCCGAGTGCGAGTGCCGCGACGCACAGTCCAGCGAGCCAACGGAAGCGGATGGCCAGGCCACCCAGCGCGAGTAGAAGAAGCGCAGCGCAAGCGGCAAGCAGTCCCCACGGAATCAGCCACACCGCCATCTCCAGCAACGCCTCGAAGAAGCCGAGCAGAGACGGAGCGGCAGCGGCATGGCCGAGCATCATGAAGACTCCGGCCAGGATCACGCCGGGCAGCAAGAGGGCAATGCTCAGCAAATGCAAAAGACACCGCATGGAAATCACCGCCGGGCGAGTAGGTGAACGTTGCCGCTGTGCAACCGAAGGACAGAAGAATCGTCTCCTCATGGAGCCGCTCGGCCGCTCGCATCCGTCCATGATGGTCACAATGGATCACGGCCGAATCAATATTTGCCTGACCTGAGTCCAGTTTCTGTATGCGTGGACTACTTTTCGGTTGGCGCCGGTTCCCACTTCGAGTGAAACATCCCGGGTCGCCTCGTTGACAAAAACATGCAGAACCTTCACAGGTGTGCCCGCTGGTAGAACAACGCAGCCGTTGCATATTCGGGAGCCAGTAAAGATGCAGGTTCCCGGCGTGCTTCCATCCCACATTCCCGGGCCAAGGTCACATGGCGCGAGGCCGGCGCCTTCGGAATTCACGACGAAATCACCCCTTGAATCGGGTGGCGCCGCTCCGTAGTAACCGAAAACGCACCCCGCCAAGGACAGGCATGCAATGGACAGAATCGCTCTTGATACGTGCATTGATCGTAGCTCCTGCAAGGGGCATTGGCGCCTGAGCTTTTCGTTCCGAGCGGACCGTTGACTACCCGTTTCGAAAGCGAAGTCTGCTCATTGAGCTGACCAATGGATTGCGTGCGGTCACACACTTCATCGTGAAGGATCCTGATTGCTGGGTGTTCATCCAAAACACGGATTGACCGGAAAGCCGGACATTGCTTCGTATGGTGGTGCTTGCGCCGTTGCCGCTGCAGGCGAGTCGTGACTCGCACTACACCGACTTTCGCGCACGTCCTTGGCAACGGTCAGGATCGTTATGCGCGATCCAGCCGGGTTCGCGGGCGCGACCCATTGCGTCGGCACAACTCGGTCTTCCGGTCGCGTATTCCCACGGCGTGATGTGCGTGAAGGCACGCAATGTCCTGGGCACGCGCGTTTCCGTGTTTCCATCAACCAAGGTGCTCTCGAATCAGGACGCGCCGAATGATTGCCTCTCTCCAGGAGTCCGCATGACCTCGTACTCGGCCAGCTTCATCGCGCTTTCCGCGCTCCTTGCATCAAGTGCAGCGTTCAGCGCCAGCAAGACGACCGAGACCGCTTTGAAAGTACCCGTGGATGTCTATTTGCCGATGACGCTGGAGGCAGGCACATGGGATGCGGATGTCACCTTCCACCGTGAGGGAAAACCGCCGGCACACGACACCGGCGTGCAGGTCAATCAATTGCTTGGCAACGGTCACTGGATCACCAACGATTTTCGCATCGCCGCGTCAAAGGAGTTCCCCGCGTATCAAGGGCATGGCGTCTGGGGTTACGACACGGTCGCCAAGACCTATGTCGACACCTGGGTCGACACCAATGATCTTTCCGTACGCACGGATTACGGTTACTGGCAGGCGGATAAGCAGACGATGACCTGGTCATCCAAGCAAAACGACGGCAACGGCCATTTCGTGGACTATCGGATGGTCGAGCAGTTCAAGGGTGACAAACGCACGCTGACGATCTCGCAGTTGGGTCTTGCTGTTCCGGTCGAACATCTGCTGATCAAGATGGATTTCAAGCGGCGCCCGGCCGAGCCTGCCAGCAAGGCGAATGCGTCGAAGTGAAACATGAATGGTTTTTCAGGCCAACGGCAGTGCGAGCGGCTGGATAGTTGCGTGAGCGCGCCATTCAATGACGAACGCAGCCGCAGGCGCGCTCAAGTTCCTTTTTGTCCGCAGACAAATTCCTGAGATATGTTTGCGCGAAGTCTGCCCACGGTGCTGATCCGCGTTTCCGCAGGTCGGCCAATTCCTGTTTGCGCCGCGTTCCGCCGACACAGGTCGCCAGAGCGTTACGCAGGCTTTGGCAATCCACAACGGAGCCACATCCAATGCGCCATCCGAAACTCTCACTCTTCCTTTGCGCATTGGTGCTTGGCGCCGCTGTGCACCACGCAGATGCGACCACCGTCTGCGCGACCAGCGTCGTGCAGATCAACAGCGCCATCGCGCAGGCTGCGACCGACATTACCGGCATGACCATCCAGGTCCCGGCGGGTGTCTACACGCTGGGCGGAACTGGTTTTGACAATGCTTCTGCGCCCGCCGCCCGCGATCTCTCACTGCAAGGTGGATACAGTGATGACTGCGCGACGCACACCAACGGTGCGGCGACCACGCTGTTCACGGGAACGGGTGGCGCTGGGCTTCGCTTGCAAGCGAACGGAAGCCTTCGATTCAGCGACATGAGCTTCATGAGCCTGCAAGGGCACAGCGAACTGACGCTGCTCGGTACCGAGTCGGACGATCTGATTGTCGAGCGCGCCATCTTTAGAAATTCGGCTTCGACTCCGCTCCTGTTGCAGATGGCAGATGGTGAAAGTGGCCGCATCTCGATGCAGAACGTGTTGGTGTTTGGCGCCAGCAATCCCGGCGGCTGTGTCGTGATCGTTGGCGGCAACGCCGGCAGTGCCGTGATCGCCAACAACACGATCACGGCGTCCTCCGCGTCGATGGGGCTGTGCTTGCGGGGTCAGATGGAAAAGCGCGCGTACGCAAATATTGCCTGGGACATCAGCGGGACGGATTTCGTCAACACCGGCGCAGACGTGCTCAGTGTCGACAACGTCTACGGCGAATCTTCCGGCACCCTGGCTGTCGGTTCGGTCGGAGATCTCATCAGCGATCCGGACTTCGTGGATCCGGCCAACGGAAATTTTTCGTTGGTCCTCGGCTCACCCTCGATCAACAGCGGTGGCACTTACCTTCCGGGCGGGTTGGCTAGCTTCGATGTGGCAGGCGGCGCGCGCGTCAACGGCTCCCAGGTGGATCGTGGCGCGCTGGAGGCTGAAGTCAACGATCTCGCTCTCTACACTGTCACCAATGCGGGCGATGGCAGCGGAGAAGACGGCGATCCCGGAACCTTGCGTCGGGCGATTGCAGACGCCAACAGCGCGGCGGTCCCTGCGCTGATCCAGTTTGCGATTCCGGGGGGATGTCCGCAGGACATCAATATCGACCGCGCGCTGCCTGAGATAGCCGTCTCCATGGTCATTGACGGCACCTCGCAACCGGGCAGTCTGGTCAACACGTCAGCGTCCGGATTCGACGCGCATATCTGCGTGGTCATCGCTGCGAGCGCGTCGGTACCGAGCGTGTCCCAAGCCCTGCTGATCAATAGTGCGGTGCCGACATCGGTCACTGTCCGTGGCCTGGCGTTTTCCGGGATAGGAAGTCCACTGATTTTTTTCACCGGCAGTGGCCATCGCGTACTGGGCAATCAGTTCGGTGGTTCGCTTCCCACCGGCCCCTTGTTCGTGACGTTACAGCCTAACAGCATCAGCGTGGCATTCTCCGGAAACAGCAGTGATTCGATCATGGGTGGTCCCGACCCGGTCGATCGCAATCTGGTTGCAGGCCATAGCGGCTTCACCGGCATCGGCGTGCTGGTCGGTGGCGTCAGCAATCATGCAACCGAGGTACGCAACAACCTCATTGGCATGGATCGCGGAATGACTCCGGCAGCGCTCGGCCAGGGCATCGTGGCGGTCAACAGTGGACACGTGATCACCGACAATCGCATCGGCAGCTGCAGCACCGATGGCATACGTCTCGCGACGGCCGACCACGTCATTGTGCAGAACAACGACATTGGCGGAACGCTGCCCAATGCTGTCGGTATTATTCTCAACGCAGGTTCGTCTTCCAACACGATTGGTGCCGCTGGCGCAGATACCGGTCGCGGCAATCGCATCACCAACAATCTGGCCGGGGCAGTGTGGATCGACGCCACCGCTGGCATTTTCAACCGCGTGCGCGACAACCAGCTCACGGTCGTCGAGGCGCCTCTCGGAGACGATGCGATGGTGTTGGATCTCGGCGAACAGGGCGCCGACCCGAACGATGACGGAGACGCCGATACCGGACCGAACAACCGGCTCAACTATCCGGTTTTGGGGAGCCCTGCCCACGCGGGCAACGTGACCTCGCTCCTGGCAAGTGTCGATGTACCGATCGGCGAATACACGCTCGACGTCTACGCGGCGGGAAGCTGTTTGTCGAACGGTCGCGCCATGGCCAACCAGAAAGTCCTGACGACGCATGTTTCGAAAACGCAGGGCGGGTCGGTCAATATTCCGGTGGCGATAACGGCCAATCTGCTGAATGCGACCTTCCTCGGCGCCACATTGACCGACAATGGCGGAAATACGTCCGAGCTATCCAATTGCCTCGATACCGACCGGATCTTTGCCGACGGCTTCGAATGATGGTTCGTGAAGCGGTCGGCGCTGCGCTGGCGCGATCGACACATGCTTTTCAAACGAGGACGCACGCTTCGCGGACAACGGGCAGCGTGCGCGGCGTAACCTCAATGATCCACGCTTCGCGAAGTCCATCGAAGCGTTCGTCCACGACGAGGTCGGCGCGTGTCGGTTCCTCGAATGAATCTCGGTTGTGCGATGCACATCTGTGGATCGGTCTCAATGTCACTTCGCAGGTTTCGCTTGTTGGTCGACGCTGCGACGACGGAAGCGCTGATGTTCTTGTGCCATGGTAAAAGGCCGATGGATATCGGTGACGGTCCGTGAGCTTGCCAAGGCTTCAATCGCTCGATTGCACACGTCGCCGCTGCCAGTCCACTTTTCCAGGAGTGAGTCGTGCAAGCAATCGATGCTTCATTCGATCTGGTGCTGTCCTATCCGCAATGGCAGGGTTCGGGGCGTCCGGAAAACCTGCGCCGTGGCGCGTTGGCCGCGGCCCAGGTCTGCCGTCAGTACGGACCCCTCGTGTGCGTCGCGGAATCGGGCGAGGGCGAAGACAGCGGTGGCATCCATCGCTGGACAGCGATCGCCGAACAATTCCGCTCGGCCCGGGCGATCCTCGATGCAAGGCAGCCGCGACGCATCCTGACGGCTGGTGGTGATTGCGCCTGCGATATCGCCGTCATCGATTACCTGCACCGACGCTACCCGGATCTGACCGTGATCTGGGTCGACGCGCATCTCGACGCAAACACGGTGGCCACCACACCGAGCGGCAATTTCCACGGCATGCCGGTGGCCGCGATCATGGGTTCTGCTCCAGTCGAACTGCAGGCCTTGCTGTCGACCCCGCTTGCGCCGGCGCAATTCCGTTATGTCTCGGCGCATGTGGGCGATGAGGGCGATTGGGTATTCCAGAAGGCGCATGATCTTGCATGGCTGGAACCCGGATCACTCTTGACAGAAGAGGGTGTTTCAGGACCCATCCACATTCACTTCGATCTCGACGCGCTTGATCCTGCCGGGTTTCCACACGTGGCTTATCCCGATGGCAGGCTGTCGCTGGAGGCGGGCGTTGCGTTAGTGCGCAGCGCTGCTGCTGCCGGCCTGGTCGGTCTGACGATCACCGAGTTCGCGCCCGCCGATGAACACGCCGCGCAGGAAGGCAGCCGCTTCCTCAGGCAGTTGTGCGAGGCCGCCGCGAAAAGAGCGTAGGGCGGGCCTGTGGCCCGCCGCGCGCCCGCTTTCCCCCGTAAACATCGTTTCCTCTGACAGTTGTCATCCCGTTGGAGATCGATATGACCCTTATCTGCAAGAACGACCCGCTGCTTTCCATGCGGCTGCGCGCATGCGTGCTGGGCTGCGCCCTCTACATCGCGGGCAGCTACGCGCAGGCGCACAACTTCTTGTGCGTCTCCACGGCTGCCGGACTGCAAAACGCATTGACCCAGTCCTCCGATGGCGGCACACACAGTGGCGAGGTCAATACCATTTATCTGGGTGAGGGCACGTTCAAGACAGGCACCGCCACAGGAAACGGCCCGTTCCACTACAGCTCGACCGCGAGCACCGGGTCGATCTCGATTCAAGGAGGTGCCTACGGCACCGATTGCAGCTCGTATTCCCATTCTCCCGCACACGCCATCCTGGATGGCAACAACGCCACGCAAGTGCTTAGAATGCTGAGCATGCACGGTGAAGTGAGTGTGCAGCTCGTTACCATCCAGAACGGTGAGTCCAGCACGGACGGCGGTGGCTTGGCCGTCAATAATATTCAGGCAGGATACGATGCCGTCGTCTTCATCGGTCTCAATCGCATCCGCAACAATCACACGACCACGGTCGGCGGCGGTGTGGCTTTGTACGCGGACAAGGCGGATCAACTTCTGCTGAGCACCAACCTGATTACTGGCAACAGTGCCGATAACGGTTACGGCGCCGCCATCCTGTTCGCCAATGGCAGCACGACGGTCAACCAACAAACGCTTGTCACGCACAACGTCGTCTACGGAAACATGACGTCGCAACCGGGTGCCGTCGGCGGTATCGGCTGCGGCAGCACAGGCGCGCAACTCACGTATGTTTCCGATAATGTTTTCTGGAACAACGGCGGCATCGGCCTGTATCTGATCGGCAACAACGTGTATCTGAAGTCCAACGACTACGGCACGCTGGGGGGTAGTCTGCCTGCAAACAACGCCGACGGCATGTCGGTTTCTCCGCGTTTCGTCGATGCTGCCGGCGGAAATTTCCACCTCGCAGGCGATTCACCCTTGCTCGGCGTCAAGTTCGATTTCTTGGGTCTCAACAACGATCTGGCCGGCGATCCTTTTCCCATGAGCGGCAAAGGCGATCTTGGCGCCTACGCAGAAACCATCTTCAGCGACGGCTTCAATGGCAATTGATGGCGGATATCGCCCTTTGCGCGGCGACAGCGCGCCTGGTCGCGAGACGCCCGCTTTTCGTCCCGACTGTCGTACTCCTACCTGAAACGGGCACAACCGCCCCTGGATTCGGGAGACGAAGATGAAGACATGGTTCGATATGACGCGCAGCCCGCGCGTGCCTGGCTATGCCCTCATGCTGACGCTCGCCTTGTCGGCGTCGGCCGCGAAGGCGGTCCCGGAGGTCTGCGTGTCGACGCAGGCGCAACTGGAACAGGCCATGAGCGAGGTCCGCTACACGGCGAAGACGATCAAGATCGTGCAGGGCAGTTACAACATCGAAAACACGCTCTGGTACTACGGGAACAACAACTACATGCAGCCGGGAACGAGTCTGCGTGGGGGATACTTCCCCGGCTGCAGCGCGCGGCAGGTCGATGGCGGCAACACCGAGTTCACGGAAACGAATTCGATCGAAGGCGCCGTCCTCTCCCTCGTCGGCAGCTTCACGATCGAAGGGCTGACGCTTCAACTGGAGCACGGCTTCACCCTCTATGCGACGCAACAGGATTACGTAGTGGAGCCGGGGACGACAGTGCTGATCTATCGCAGCATCATTCGCGGCAGCAACACTCACTCCGGCGCGCCTCTGCACGTCGTTTGGGACCAGGATCCCGACCTTGGTGGCGACATCAAGATCATCGACACGCTGGTGATCGACAACACGTCGGACACCAACGACTCCGCCATCGAGCTATGGGCCTACGAAGGATCACCCACCTGGACGTTGACCAACGACACCGTGATGGGCAATGCCGGCAGCGGCTTGCGCATCCTCAACGATTTTGGTGACTCCGTCGTCGGTGGCAGCGTACTGCGTGCCCACAACAACATCTTCTGGGGCAACGGCAGCTACGACGTGTCCGCCGACAGACCGTATCTCGAACTGGTGGACAATGTGATCGGCTCGCACCAGTATCCGACGCCGAATGTCACGCCGATCGGCACGCAAATCGGCAACCCCCAGCTTGATGCCGGCTATCATCCGATCGAATCGCCGCTGTCGCCGGTCATTAACACGGGTGACTTCGCTGGCGCGGAACTTCCCTCGACCGATCTCGATGGCGGCCCGCGTGTGATCGGCAGCCGCGTGGATCGCGGCGTCTACGAGTCGGCGATCGACAACGGCTTCCTGCTCACGGTCACCAACAACAATGATTCGGGAACCGGATCATTGCGTGCAGCCATCCTCAGCGCGAACGCCAATGCCGCCGGCATCATCGCCTTCAATATCGGCAGCGGCTGCGGTCCGCACGTGATCACGCTGTCGACGCCGCTGCCGGCGATCACCAGCGGCGTCATCATCAACGGCTACACGCAACCGGGGGCATCGCTCAATGACCTGGACCACGGCGACGATTCCGTGGTGTGCATTGTGCTTGACGGTGGCCCGCATTCCATCGCGGACGGGTTCCTTGTCGCGCCGGGCGCACCGGCCAGCGCGCAACTCGTGATCGACAGCCTCGCCTTCAGCGGATTCACCGATGCCGCGGTCAACTTCAGCGGCAGCAAGGGCCATTCGCTGCAGGGGTCGCGCATCGGTGGCGCGATCAGCGGCTTCGATCTGCAACCGTCCAATTTCGGGGTGTTCTTCGGTCCTGGCGTCAGCGACACCACCATCGGTGGCGTGGATCCGGCGAGCCGGAACATCATCGGCGAAGCGCTTATCGACGGCATCCGCATCGGCACCGACATCAACGCGAACACGCACGCCAATTCGATCATCAACAACTACATCGGCGTGGGCTGGGGCGGCGGCGCTTTCACCAATCGCGGCAACGCCGTCGAAGGCATCCACGTCTATGGCAACGGCAACACGATCAGCGGCAATGTCATCGGCTACAGCGGCTTCGACGGCATCAACATGTATGGAACCCTCGCGCACAACAACGTGGTCGAGGACAACTTCATCGGCGTGTCCGACGACGGCGTGGCGCTGGCCAATGCCAGCATGGGTGTGAGGGTGGACGTCGACAGCCACGACAACACGATCCGCACGAACACGATCGCGCACAACACCGGTACCGGTGTGCGTGTGATCAGCGGACAGGGAAATACGATCCGCAAGAACAGCATCTTCGGCAACGGCTCCTACGGAATCGACCTCGCCGGTGGTGGCGTGACCGCGAACGACGACGACGGCAACCAACCAGGCGCCGACTATGCCAACCGTGGGCAGAATTTCCCGGTCGTCACCAACGCGATCGGTTCGCTGCACGGCGGCATCCTCTCCGCATCGCTGACTGCGTTGCCGGGTGATTACACGATCGACTTTTATTCCAGTTCCAATTGCGACGGATCGGGCTACGGCGAGGGTTCGCGCTGGTTGCGCGGCGTGTCGATCACGGTGCCTGCGCCGACGAGCGGCGATCAGGGGACGCGGAACTTCAGTGCATCGTTCTCCCTGCCATCTCCGCAAATGCTGTCGGCGACACCCGTCATCACGGCGACCGCGACCGATGCCGCCGGGAATACCTCCGAATTCTCGGCTTGCCATGACTATCTGAATGACGTGATCTTTGCGGACGGATTTGACTGAATGCGCTGACATGACCCAGGCGCAGGGCTATCCTGCAGAATCTGCCGCAAGCCTGGCGCGAGCCGAGGTATGGGCCATCACTTGCCTGAGCCTGCAGGATAGGGGAATCCGGATCTCGCGCCGGAACCCTCGCGAGCACGGCGGGCATCCTGGTCTAAATGGCCTGTTCGCTCGCTGAGGTGCAATGTTGAAGGCGGTGGATCCGCTTCGACATCGTGCTCATGCGTCGAAGCCCTGAGCCGACGAAACCTGCTGGCCTCAGCGCGCGCCAACAGGCGTCGAATCTGGTTCCCTCGGGGTGGTAGAAGCAGGCTTTTCCGCGTTGCCTTACAGTAAGACGCATATGTCGCTATCCGCCGATCCCGAACAGCTCTTTGCGAACATCTACGACGAGCTGAAGCGGCTCGCTCACGCGCAGCTCGCTGATCGCGCGCCGCGCACACTGTGCACGACGGCCCTGGTGCACGAGGCCTATATCAAACTCATCCGCGCTGACGCAGCGGTCGAGGACCGCCACCATTTCGTCAGCCTCGTTGTTCGTGCGATGCGCCAGATCCTGGCTGATGCTGCTCGTCGCAGGATGGCGGAAAAGCGCGGGGGCGATGGCGTGCTGGTCACGCTGGACACCGGGTTTCATGACGACCAGGCCGTCGCGAGTGTCGACGTTCTCGCGCTCGAACATGCCATCGACCAATTGCGCGGCATGCACGAGCGCCTCGCTACCGTGGTCGAGATGCACTTCTACGGGGGACTCTCGTTCATCGAGGTCGCGGAGCTTATCGGGGTGACCGAGCGCACCGTGCAGCGGGACTGGAGCGCGGCGCGTGCACTGCTGGAGCAGCACCTCGGAACGTCTCGATGAAAGGTGACGAGGCGAATGCTTCCGGGGCGAACGGGGTAGGCCCTACCGCGCGCGCGGTGCTTCTGATCCGCCACGCCCTGGATCTCGACCCGGGCGCGCGTGAAAGTTTCCTCGATCGCGAGTGCGTCGGTGACAAGGCATTGCGCGCGGAGCTGGACGGGTTGCTGGCGCGCGTCGCACGCCAGGCCAGTTCATCGGGGGACTTCCTCGATCAGCCGGCACTGGCACTGGCAGGGCGCCTCATCGAAGACGAGCCGAGCGCACGATCAGGCGAATTGATCGGCGCCTTCCGCCTCGTCGCACTGCTCGGCGAAGGCGGCATGGGTACGGTGTACCGCGCCGAGCGCGAGGGGGCGGATTTCGCGCAGACCGTGGCCCTCAAGATCATCCGGGCAGGAGCGCCGAATGCAGCGCTGCGCGAGCGCTTCCGGCGCGAGCGAGCGATCCTGGCTGGCCTCGATCACCATGGCATCGCGCGATTTGTCGACGGCGGCGTGACTGACCAGGGCGAGCTCTGGTTCGCGATGTCGTTGATCGAAGGTGACGCCATTACGCGTTACGCAGATCTGCAGACGCTCGACGTCTCGCAGCGCGTGGCGCTGCTTGCGTCGGTGTGCGACGCCGTCGCCGCCGCGCACCGTAGCCTCGTAGTGCATCGCGACATCAAGCCATCCAACATCGTTGTCGATGCAGCCGGGGTGCCGTATCTGCTCGATTTTGGTATCGCCAAGCTGCTCGACGAGTCAGCCAGCGGTGCCACGGTGACAGAGGCGCGCGCGATGACACCGCATTACGCCGCGCCGGAACAGATCCGTGGCGAGGCAGTCACCACAGCGACCGACGTGTACGCACTGGGCGTGGTTCTGTTTGAATTGCTGACCGGACGCCGACCGTTCGGGACTGGCAGCATCACTCCGTTCCAGGTACAGCGTGCAGTGCTGGAAGATTCCCGCCCATCGCTGGTCGAAGCGTCGGCGGCTGCGAAAAACGCGGCGGATTCAGCGGTTACCGCGCGCGGCGCCCGTGTGCGACTGCTGCGTGGAGACCTCGAGCATATCGTCGAACGCGCGATGGCGCGCGAACCGGATCGTCGCTACGCTTCGGCCGCTGCGCTCGCGGAAGACCTGCGTCGGCATCTGGATGGTCGGCCGATTCGCGCGCGACCGGACACGCTGGGCTATCGCGTCCACAAGTTCGTGCAACGCCATCGGCTCGGCGTGGCACTTGCCGCGCTGGCGGTCATCGCGCTGCTCGCAACCACTGCCGCGAGCGTCCTGCAGGCCAATCGCGCGGAACGCGAGTCGCGGCGCGCCAACGTGGCTGCGGAGACGGCGCGCAGCGAATCGGCGCGCGCACGCGAAGCGGCAGAAGTCGCGGAACAGGAACGCGACGCGGCACGCGATGAAATGCAGCGACAGGATGCGCTGCGCGAGCACTTCGTCGCCGTGCTCAATCGCGCCAGTGAGTCAGGGAAATCCGTCACCCCGGAGCAGTTGACGGCGATCGTCGCCGACCCCCGCCTGGTCGGGGCCTACAAGGATCCAAACCTGCAGCGTGCGCTCGACCTTGCGATCATCGACTTCTTCATGGCGCGTGGCGAGTATCCGCGGGCTCTCGCGCAACTCGACTCGCTGGAGCCGCACCTCGCGGATGCGCCCGGCCGCTATCGCGCAATGGCAGCGGCCAATCGAGGGTTCGCTTCGGTGCGGACCGGAAATCTGGACGCGGCGGATGCGGCGCTCAAGAATGCAGAGAAGTCGATGAGCGCCGAGCAGCGTCGCGGTGGCGGCTTGCCGTCGCGGCTCGAGATGCTGCGCGGCCAGTTGCAGCGGGCGCGCGGCGAATTGACCGCAGCCGCGACGACAGCGCGACGATCGGCGGAGCTCGCGATGGCGGCCACCGACGTCAGTGAGTTCGAGCGCGGCGCCATCGTCGGCAGCGGGGCGGTCGCGCTGCTGCAGCTCGGCGAACTCGATGCCGCCGAATCGCTGGCTGCGCAGGCTGGCCGTGTGTGGAAAGAGGCTGGTGTCACGGCGAATGTCTCCATGCGCAACGTAGCAACGGTGCGCACCAACGCGCTGTTCCTGCGCGGCGAAGTGCTCGCGTCCGTGGCAGGCATGCGCGCGATCAACGACGATGTCGGCACCACGGAATCAATTCCGTCGCGCGCGGCGCGCAATATCACGGAGGCCAAGGCGCTGGCGCTGCTGTCGCGGCCCGCCGAAGCGATCGCACTCGTCGATGCGGCGGTTTCGAGCATGTGCGCGGCTGTAGGTCCGGACAGTCTCGACTGCCTTCGAGTGCGCCTGAGCTCCGTCGACACTCTGACTCTCGCCGGGCAGCCGTTGCGCGCGCGTCGCGACCTTGGAAGCATCAGGCCCTTGCTTGCCGCGCAACCCCCGTTGCTGGCTGCAGGCAAGTCCTTCGGCACGCTGCTGGATCTGCTGCTCGCGCCCAGCGACGGCACGCTCGCAGTCGCCATCGAAGTGGCCACTGCATCTGCGAAAGCCGGCGCATTGCCACAGCGCAATTCGGTTCGCACGCTGCTCGTGCTTGCCGAAACGTTTGATGTCAGCGGCAATCGGGCATTCGCCGAGCGTCTCGCACATGCCGCTATCAATGTGGCGGGTGATGTCATTGACGGGGTCGGCATGGACGCGAGCCTGCTCGCGCTCTGGCGCGCGCGGTTCGGCGGAGAGTCCATCTCTTCCCAGGCACTGGCCAACCTTGCCACGGCGCTCGGCGAAACCCACCCGTGGCTGCTCGCCCACAAGAAACCCTGAAACCCCTGCGTTGGCGTGCTCTGGCTGCCGACGCCTTTGTGCCTGTCAGGCCAACGCCCAGTCACTCGAATCCATTTTTGAAAATGGTATCGGTCTGTGCGACGCGCGCAATGTGGATGCTGTAGGGTTCCGCATCACCCGCGCGGTAGCTTCCTCCAAGCAGTACCCGTCCTGCCGAATCGACGCTGGGCTGCGCCGGCAAGAGACCCGCAACGGAGCCCTGATCGTAGATAAAGTAGCTACTGTCCGGATTGGCTCCACCCCAGCCAAGTGTGGCCTCGAGAGCACCATTCATGCCCTGCGCGAAAAACAGCAGGTCTCCGCTGACGCCGGTCAGCACGATATCGCTGGCCGCAGTGTTCTCATCCAACCAACGCACTCCGCCAACCCGATAAGGCGCCGCGAAGCCGCCGTCATGCAGACCCTCGTTTACATAGTCGCCATTCGCATCCAGCGTCTGCACGAAAATTTCATTGGTGAACGTGGGCGATGGTCCGAGGCGAGTCCCCGCGTAGACCCATTTCCTGGTGCTCAAATTGACGCTGGCGGATACGAGTGTGTCACTGGTGTCTGATTGAAACCCATAGGAGATCACCCTGCGACCGCTGTTGATGCTCGGGTAAGTGCCCTGATACGTGCACGCGCCAGGGCAAAATGCATTGCGGTAACTCCCGGAACTGTACAATTGAGCAAAGGCCAGTCGACCGACGCCGTTGTCCGATGCATTGCCCGCGACATAGATGAAGGTGCTGCTTGCCTTGACTGTGACAGCTCGATCCGAGTTGCTGGGCGACAAGTCGAAAGGAATGGTCCGCTTGCCGGTTCCCATGAAGGACGTATCCAGCGATCCATCAACATTGAGTCGGGCGATTCCAAAATCCGTGTCGGTGGCGGAACGCTGAACTTCACCCACGACCACGATGTGATCGGAGGGATCGACGGAGACACCATAAGCGAAATCCTCGTTCGCTCCACCCGCATGGAAATCGATGGTCTGAACGCCGTCGCTGTCGAACGTGTTGTCGGGCTGTCCATTTGGCAAGAGACGCACGACCTTGAAGTCGATGGCCGAGCCAAACTGTTCCGAGCCCACGACGACGATGCGCCCCTGGCTGTCGATGTCCGCAGCCTTGATCATGACAGGATCGAGAACGACAGCGCCCTGGCGTTTGGAAAATGTCGCTGGTCCGTTCGTCGGAACCAGGAGTGCTCCGGTCATGACGCCAGCGGCATTGAAGGGCAAGAGCGCGAGACAGTGTCGGCCGGCGGGGCAAATATCACCGTCATAGAATGCGACCGCAACCGACGTGCCGTTGGGGCGCTGCAGATGCGCCAGCAGACGAAAATCGGATCCGACGATGGTCGCGTTGTAGCGGCCAGCGGTCGAGAAGCCGGGATCAAGACCATAGAGCGCCGCGTTTGCCGGACCCAGGGCCACCAGCAGTGCAAGCGCTGCGAAGCGCGTCATAACTTTCATTGAATCTCTCCAGGAAGCGCCGGAATGGCTGCTTACATGGGCGGTTACGCGGAACAGCGCGCGAACCCGACATGAGCGTGGCGGAAACGCGCGGGTGCTCCATTTTTGGCGGTGCGGAAAAAGAGCGGGGCGGAGCATCCTTCGGCTGCGCAGCGCGCGACTGGGGTTGAGCGCGTCCGGTAGAGCGGGGCTACCGGTGGCCACGCTCCACGCGCCTGATCATCGCGCTGACCGAATGGTCGTCGAAGGGTTTGGGTGGATTGAGATGTAGAACGCTGGCGACCGGCATCTCCTCACTCCCGTCCATGACGCAGCGGGTCCTGTCGGCATAAAGCTCGATGGCGCATGAGTGGCGAAAGCGACATCGAGCGTGGCGCGCGCGGTACGCCCTTCGATCAAAACGAGACGAGTTCGACGCGTCGGTTCTTGCTGCGACCCGCCTCGTCGGCATTGCTCGCGACCGGTGCTGCGAATGATGCCCCGAAGCTCGACAAGCGCGCTGCGGACACGCCGTATTGCGCGACCAGCGCAGCTACAACCGCCCTGGCGCGTCGCTGCGAAAGGTCGAGATTGGAGTCGAACGCACCCACTGTGTCGGTGTGTCCGACGACCAGAAGCTTGAGCGCGGTGTCACCCGCCATCAGCTTGCCGATCTCGATGAGCGCGGAAGCCGAATCCGGCTTGAGATCCGCCTTGCCGGTATCGAACAGAATTCCGTAAAGCGACACGCTGCCGTTCTTGCGGATCTCCGCTGACATCGCCTCGGACTTCACCGTGACCATGCGCGATGCCATGGCCTTTGGCTCGACGATGTCAATGCGTACGCCAACGCGTCCGACCGGAACCGTGTAGCCGTCCGCACCTGAAACCTTTGCGTTCATGCCGGCATAGATCGTGAACGTGAGATCGCCACCGTCCTGCTTGACCTGATACGCCCCGTAACGGTATTCGGGGTTCCAGTTCATCCAGCGCGATGCGCCCGGAACGTCGCCGTAGATGCCCGTGATGAACTGGTTTATGCCGCTGTCCAGTTCACGGCGACTGTCGGCATTGGTGCCCTCAAACAGCACGGCGACCTCACCGAGTTTGGCGAGTTCGGCCCTGTACGCACGCATCACTTCGAGCGGCGAAACATTCTGCGGCATGACATAGGCGATGGTAGTGCGCGGTCCCTCGACTATTTGTGTCTTCGGTTTTCCTTCGAGCGCCGACCCCATTGCGACGACCAGTTCGCCAAACGCTTTCTTCTCGTAGAAGCGAATGCTTGAGCCTTGCAAGCGCTGGATCAACGCATGGTCCGCGCTGCCTTTGAGGTCGGTCCCATCGGGCAAGTCCGAAGCATCCGTTGCAAAGGCGAGCGATGCCGACGCTGCGAGTGCGACGGCGGTCAATAGCGAAAAAAAACTGCGTGCGTACATCGATATTCCTTCGGATGACCAGGTTCGTCCTTGGCTACGCAATTCGCAGGCAGAAGACGACATCGCCGTTCCGGTTCCGCCGAGCGACACGCACGCAGTCAACGACGGCTGGCAGCCGGTGTTGCCGGAAAATCCAGCATGTCTTGCAGATTTCAAACAACGGCCAACATGGCCAGGTCGGTGGACCGATGTTGCTGCAGGTGGGTCGCATCGCGATCGGCGGCGCTGTCTACACCGGCACCAACGGTCGCATGCAGATCATGATGGGCTTGCAGCATGACGGGATTTTTGCGAATACGTTTGATTGAATCGGATTGGCGGCAACTAATTCAATCCAAGGCCAAAAACGAGGGCGGCGTTTGCGGGTTCGCCGCTCAAGCTCAGGCACGCAGTGCCCATCACCGTGAACTCGACCGTCCAGACATCGCTCTGCGTCCACCCTGGATACCCTCGCGGGGCACGATGGACGGGGAAGACCGCGCTATCAGGAAACGTTCTGGCGTGGAAGGTCGCAGCGTCCAGTGCGGGGCTGCGCGAGACGTTGCCAGCGATGGATTTGGCCGCCTCACGGCCATGATTGGCGCAAGCGCACGCGAACACTGAGCTCCTGTTCACGGGCAGGCGTGGAAAATGGACCTCGCAGCCTCTCGCATTCGCCAGGGGTGGCGAGTTGGCGCAGCACCTTGTTGCGTCCCGATGGATTCAAGGAGAGACCATGCACAAGATTCCAAGCGGCGCCTGGATCGTGGTTGCCGATGGCACTCATGCTCGTTTGTTCCACAACGTGGGCAAACAAGACGCACTTCAACTGAAGCAGGATGATCTGATCAAGCCCGACATGGTCGATGAACAAGGCCAGGGGCCGTCCGGTGAGCGCCCGCCAGAGTCAAGCCCGGGACAGACCGATGAAGCCACGTTCGCCAAGCAATTGGCGGAGCGGCTTAACGCCGCCGCATTGAAGCAGGAGTTTGAACATCTGTTCCTGGTCGCCGATCCGAAAACGCTCGGCGAAATCCGCCCGCAGCTTCATGCCGAGACGAACAAGCGGATTTGCGGCGAGCTGGCAAAGACCTTGACCAATTCGCCAATCGAGGACATCGAGAAAATTCTGAAAGCGCAGATGTAAAACCAGCGCATCAACATCGGCAACCCAAGTGCGCGTCGAAAACGCGCTCGGAGGCGGGCAGCGCTTCGTCGCGCGCGACGGTTGCGGTCCGGGTGGTCGTCCAGCATGCGCGACGATTTCAACCTTGATCTCCTTGGACTTTCAAATGAATCGGACCCATCGTTTGACGAATGGGTATCAGCAATCTCGACCAGGAAGGTGTCATGCATCATTCGCGACTTTGTGCACTGCTGATTGACTGCAACACGTCAGATCTTGATGGTGCGGCCCGCTTCTGGGCTGGGGCATTGGGCCGGCCTCTCGATCCTGACCACCCCGGTACTCGCGGGAACTACCGCATGCTCGAGACACCGCCGGACGAAGCCCTTGTCCAAATTCAGAAGGTCTCTCACGAGAGCCGGGTCCACGTCGACATTGAGACCGATGACATTCCGGCTGAGGTGGCTCGGCTGGAGAAGTTGGGCGCCAGCGTGATCGAGCGGCTGGAGCGCTGGGTAGTGATGCAGGCCCCGACCGGGCAACGATTCTGCGTGGTGCGTGTGCAGCGCCCCGGGTTTCCGAAGAACGCGAATCGTTGGGATGAGGTCGATGGAGAAAACCTCACCGATGTCGCCACTGTGCGCTAGCCGGATGTCGCGGTCTTGCGATTGAACACCGCCAGTTGCGCGGCGAAAGCGCGCTTGAAGGCGGGCCGTGCTTCGCCGCGTGCGACATAGGCGGCGAGGTTCGGATACTCGTCCAGCATCCCGGACGATTTCAGCCTGAGCAGCACGCCCACCATCATGAGATCGCCCGCGCTGAACGCACCATCGAGCCAGTCGGCGTTGCCGAGCCGGGCGGAGAGGTCAGTCAAGCGGTCGCGGATGCGATCCTTCACGAGCGGCATGCGCTGCTCGGACCAGGGCTTGTCGCCCTCCAGGAATTTCGCAGACTGAAGTTCCAGGATGGGCGGCTCCACCGTGTTGAGCGCGGCAAACATCCACGCAATCGCGCGCGCTCGGGCATTCGCATCGTCCGCCAGCAGGCCTGCATGATGCTTGGCGATGTGGAACACGATGGCACCCGACTCGAACAACACCAGATCACCTTCTTGATACGTGGGAATCTGTCCGAACGGATGCAGCGCTCGATGTGCGCGTTCCTTCATCGCAGCGAACGAAACGAGACGAACCTCGTAAGCTTGGCCCACTTCTTCAAGCGCCCAACGCACGCGCGTGTCGCGCGCGAGTCCCTTGCCGCGATCAGGCGATCGTTCAAACGCGGTGATGGTGGGGATCATGGAAAAGCTCCTGTTCGTTGCATGACGTCGTCATGCGTGGCTTGATCGACATCGCAGAAAGCAGGGCAGGAGGCAGAGCGCACTTTCTGAAGAGTCCACTCTGACCTCCAGCGTTATCACGAAGGACCCATTGCAAACGTCAGCCGCGCCGGGCGGCCTCGATCGCGGCGATATCGATCTTCGACATCGTCATCATCGCGTCGAACGAGCGCTTCGCCGCTTTGGCGTCCGGGTCAATGATCGCGGCCGTCAGCGCGCGCGGCGTGATCTGCCATGACAGACCCCACTTGTCCTTGCACCATCCGCACTCGCTTGCCTTGCCGCCATTGTCGATGATCGCGTCCCACAAGCGATCGGTTTCGGCCTGGTCGTCAGTGGCGACCTGGAACGAGAACGCTTCGTCGTGTTCAAACGCGGGCCCGCCATTCAAGCCCAGGCATGGGATGCCCATGACCGTGAATTCGACCGTCAGGACATCGCCCTGCTTGCCAGCCGGATAGTCGCCCGGCGCGTGATGGACGGCGTTCACGGCGCTATCCGGAAACGTCTTGGCGTAAAACGTCGCAGCGTCCAGCGCGGTGCCGTTGTACCAAAGGCAAATCGTGTTCTTGTTGACCATGTGGGTTCTCCTGACTGGGGCGGCGAGAGTGCCGGTCACTCTCTTCGACGAATGACGATCGCACGAATCGACACCTGAAAAAATTGTCGCGATACCGGTATGGAGTTAGTAGATCGCGTCATGGCACCATGGTTCCTGAACTTCGCCAATGACCGGCACCCTGGTCTGCAGACTCAGAGAGTTTCATTCATGTCATCACGCTCCACTGCTGGTCCGGTCGCGTTTGCGTTCGGCATGCTGTTGATCAGCATGGTCTCGTACCAATGCGGTGCGTCGTTGGCCAAGCACCTGTTTCCGCAGGTGGGCGCGTTGGGCGCGACGGCTTATCGGCTGGGCTTCAGCGCGCTGATCCTGCTGCTATGGCGACGCCCGTGGCGGACGTGGGGTGGGCGACGGGACTGGCGCGTCGTCTGCGGCTATGGCCTGGCGATGGGTGCGATGAACATGGTGTTTTACCTGTCGCTGCGCACGATTCCGCTGGGCATCGCGGTGGCACTGGAATTTACCGGGCCGCTCGCGCTCGCACTGGTCGGCTCGCGCCGGTTGATCGACTTCGTCTGGATTGCGTTGGTCGTGGGTGGGCTTGTGCTGTTGCTGCCGTTGCGCGGGCAGATGCACACGCTTGATCCTGTCGGCGTGATGTACGCGCTGGCGGCCGGCGCGGGCTGGGCGTTGTACATCGTGCTGGGGAAGAAGGCGGGAGCAGCGTGGGGCGGTGACGCCGTGACGCTGGGCACATCGGTCGGTGCACTGCTGGCGATCCCGTTTGGTATTGCAACTGCCGGCAGCGCGCTGCTGTCGCTGGATCTCCTGCCGTATGCGCTGGGCGTGGCGCTGCTGAGTTCGGCGCTGCCGTATTCGCTGGAGATGCTCGCGATGACGCGCTTGCCCGCGCGCACGTTCAGCACCTTGTTGAGCCTGGAACCAGCCGTCGCCGCACTGGCCGGTGTCACCTTGCTCGGCGAACAACTCAGCCTGCTGCAGTGGCTGGCCATCGCGACGATCATCGTTGCGTCTGCAGGCACCGCGTTGAGCGTGCGTCGTCCGGTGCTGACCGAGCCGTTGGCGAACTGATCGAGGCTGCAGCCGCCCGCGCGAGAAAAAAGCATCTGCGCAATCGCGCTACTGCGGGGACTCACCCCTGTGGGAGCAACTCCGTGTGGGAGCAACTCCCTGTGGGAGCGGCTTCAGCCGCGATTGCTTCTTGTGAGGAGAGCAATGCGTGAAGCCGCTCCCATAGACAGATGCTCCCACAAGAAGACAGTGAGTCCGCATTCGCGCTACTGCGCGGATCTGGTTCTTGTGCGAGTAACCACAATGACACAGTCATTGGTATCTTCCGCTCCGCGTGATCGCGGACATTGGCATTGAGCCTTGTGGGAAATCACGCTCGTCCGTTGTCGGTCCCCGTTGTCGGTCCCCGTTGTCGAGTCAGCTGGACCTTGCGTCGAGCGCGCAAACCGCGGCCTCTTCCGCCGCTAATGGCCAGGGTGATACTGACGTTCCGTGTGGCCCTGAAGCTGGTTAGGCCAGAAGTACACCGTGCGCAGATTGCCGGTGGTGTAGCGCTCACCTTCGTCGTTGAAATGCTTCGAGTCTGGGTGGCCGCTTTCGCCACCGGCAGTGATCGCGCGAGCACTGACTTTCGGACCAAACTCGACCGCGGCGACAAAGCTGTTGCCGCCGGTGCCGTAGTAGCGTTTGGTTCCCGGCCAGCGGTGCGCGCCGAACGAGGCGAGCGAACCCCAGCGTGACGAAGTAAACGGCACCGGGATGCTCGGCTTTCTGTCGTCGAATATCTGTTCGATGGCATCGTCGATGCGCTGGAAGCGGTTGATTTCGCCCCACGGCACACCCCAGCTGCCAAAGTCATTCGTGAGTCGATCAGACGCATCCACCAACGCATTGAGCCGCGCTTGCGCGCCGGCCTTTTCGGCCATCCGGTCGTAGATCGACAGGCCTTCGGCGGTGTCGAACTTGCTCACTCCATCCCACAAGGTATCGCCCCAGAAAACCGCAAGTGAGGTCGGCATCGATGCGATGCCCCAGCGATAGTCCCAATCGCGCAGCATCTGGATCTGGCCTGCGAGCTTGCTGCGCAGTGGATCATTGCTGGCCAATGCGTCGTAGTCGGCAATCAGGATTGGAAGCTGCGTTGCGAATCCGGGCAGATAGGAATCGAACGCGGCGGAGATCAGCGAGGGCAGGGTGACGTTCTTGATGTCGGAGAGCACGCGGATCGCATGCAGGCCACGCGGATTCTCGCCGAAGGTATCCATATAACGCGGGTAGTCGGCCTTCTTCGGACTGTAATCACCCGCGGCGGACCATGGCCAGTCGTTGGTGTTGAAGGTCCATCCGTTCGGTGGGTTGACCACCTGTGGCAGCTGGTCGAGTGCGGTCAATTCCTGCCAGTCGGTGCCTGGATTGCTGCCGTCGACAAGCTTGCTGTAGTCGAAGCGATTGTCGCGTTTGGGTACGAACTGCGGCAGCAGCATGGCGATCTCGCCCTTGTCGTCCGCGAACAAGGTGTTGTTCGACGAATTGGCCTTGAGCTCGGCGACTTTCATGTAGCTGGCGAGGTCGCGTGTTTTGGTGCGCAGCCAACTTTGCTCCAGCGCAGGGATCGGTTTGTTCATCAGCGCCTCGGCGATCCACTGACCGTCCAGCGCGCGCACGATGGGGCCGTGATGAGTGAAATACGTGGTGAAGCTTCGCTGCGCCAGCGCGCCATCCTTGCCGCGATACGACAAGATGATCTGGCGCGATGTGACGGGTCGCAGTTCCTTGCCATAGCGGTAGAGCGGCTTGTCGCCCTTGCGCACGATGGTTTCGGCGAACTCGTCGACCACGTCGACACCGGTCGAGGTATGCATCCAGCCCACGTGCGGATTGAAACCCTGATAGATGAAGAACTGGCCCCAGGTCACTGCGCCATAGGCATCGAGTCCTTCGTCGCTGGACATCTGCAGTTCGGAGCGGAAGAAGAACGACGT